>JAZUPN010000074.1:0-1787 GCA_045605245.1 Alistipes sp.
GATCTTGAAGGAGCGTTATGCAGCGATGCGTGCCGACAAGGATAACATTCTGGCATATATCGACGACGTAGCAGCAGCACAGCGCGAATCGGCCGTATTGAACGATCAGAAGTGGAATAAGCTCTGCAAGGCAGGCTCTTCGCGCGAGCAGATTTTGAAGGCTTACGATGCCGAAGTTCAGTTCTTGAAGGATTGGGTTGAGGGTCGTTTTGCTTGGCTTGACGAGAATATTCCCAACCTTTAAGTTGTAGTATAGCAGAATATTTCGATTGAAAATTTTGTGCGCGACGAAAAAGTTTCTAACTTTGTAAGTTGATAGCGCAAACTAAATGTGGCAATAACTAATTCATAAACAAATAAAATGAACTACCAGATCAAATTTACCACCCCCGAAGAGGCGGTGAAAGTTGTTAAGTCGGGCGATCACGTCCATCTGAGCTCGGTAGCAAGTGCTCCCCAGTGCCTGATCAAGGCTTTGGTTGAGCGCGGAGCTAACCACGAGTTTGAGAATGTTCACATTCATCACCTTCACACCGAGGGTCCTGCTCCCTATGCAGCTCCTGAGTTCGAGGGTATTTTCCAGTTGGATTCGTTCTTTGTAGGCGGTAACGTACGTAAGGTAACCCAGAGCGGTTATGCTGACTACATTCCCGTATTTTTGAGCGAGACCCAGAAGTTGTATCGTTGCGGTGCTCTGCCTTGCGACGTTGCAATGATTCAGGTTTGTCCTCCCGACAAGCACGGCTATGTGTCGTTGGGTACCTCGGTTGATGCTACTTTGGCAGCAATCGAGCAGGCAAAGACCGTTATCGCAGTAGTTAATAAGTATGTTCCCCGTGCTCACGGTCAGGCTCTGATCCCGATGTCGATGATCGACGTATTCGTTCAGGATGACCAGCCGCTGGAACCCGCTCACTTCACAGCTCCCAACGAGGTTGAGACTTTGATTGGTAAGCATTGCGCATCGCTGATCGAGGATGGTGCTTGCTTGCAGATGGGTATCGGTGCAATTCCCAACGCAGTATTGGCACAGCTGGGCGGCCACAAGAACTTGGGTATCCATACCGAGATGTTCGCTGACGGCGTTCTTCCTCTGGTTGAGGCGGGCGTTATCAACGGTGCAAACAAGGGTACCGACCGCGGTAAGATGGTTTCGACCTTCTTGATGGGTTCGCAGGCAGTTTATGATTTCATCGATGACAACCCAGGCGTAGCAATGATGGACGTAGGTTACACCAACGATCCCTTCGTAATTGCAAAGAACCCCCGTATGACCGCTATCAACTCGGCATTGCAGATCGACCTGACCGGTCAGGTTTGCGCTGACTCGCTGGGTACTCGTTTCTATTCGGGTGTAGGTGGTCAGGTTGACTTCATCTATGGTGCATCGTTGGCAAAGGAGGGTAAGTCGATTATCGCAATGCCTTCGGTAACCAACAAGGGTGTGAGCAAGATCGCTCCCGTGCTGACCGAGGGTGCAGGTGTTGTTACCACTCGTTCGCATATGCACTGGTTTGTAACCGAGTACGGTGCAGTTGATCTGTACGGTAAGAGCTTGCAGGAGCGTGCTCGTCTGTTGATCTCGGTGGCTCACCCCGATCACCGCGAGGCTCTGGACAAGGCAACCTTCGAGCGCTACGGTTCGCACCACCACTATATTAAAAGCAAGATGGGCAAATAGTTTTTTGTAACGCTTTATTTTAATTAAGGTCTTCTCTTGACGGGAAGACCTTATTTTTTGCTTTTAATATAGTGGTGTAAACACCACTTTTGTGTTACCCACCCCC
>JAZUPN010000075.1:0-2069 GCA_045605245.1 Alistipes sp.
TGAGTACGCGGACTGCAATCGAACCAATCTGGTAGTGGCCGCGAGCGATAAAATCGCCGTTTTTGGTGAAGACATCGACAATCTCGCCTTCGGTTATTCGATCACGTTCCGAGCGAATATACTCGATCGCACCCGAAAAGAACCAAGGGTGGCGACGCAGGAGCGACTCCTCCTTGCCTCGTTTCAGAAAAATTTGCGCGTACATATCTTTTACTCTTTTGTTTCGTTGTTGTTAGTCTTGCCTGACGGTCTGTTGTTTGCAGGCTTGTTGTTTGCCGAACCGTTTTCGGTAGGTCTGTTGCCTGTCGGTCTGCGGCGGCGGAACGGGCGGCGGTGCGAGTGGGCTTTGTTCTCGGTAGTCGCCTTATTTGTGTTGCTTTCGCTACGCTCTTTATTCGTCTTTGTCGCTTGGGGTTGTATCTCCGCGCCCTCTGTGCTTATCGGCTGTTTTGATGCAGATTTTCGGAAACGGTTTTTTGTGCGTTTCGAGGGCTTCTCATTGGGGACAGCAATCGCTTTACCTGCTTCGGGATCTGTTTTGGGAACAGAATCGAGGGCCGAAAGAATCTCTAAACATACCCAAGCGTCAGTCGCAGCGTAGGCGATCTGCTGCTCGGTCAGCTGAACGGCCTCCCAATTGCTCAATCGTTGCGCCTTCGATACACGTTTGCCGAGCACAATGGCCGAGAGTTTGCGCAGACTTTTCTCCTCGATGCCCCATTGCGGAGCGATCGTTTGCAGATCAATAAAACCCTCCGGACGGATGTGTCGCAATTGACCGAGCGAACGAATGTCGCCTGCCACATCGGCACCGACCTTCTTTACCTCTCGATTTTCAAGCAGATCCTGTAACTGACGACCGAACTTCATTCGGCACAATCGAATCAGGTAGCAACGCTCTTTGGTCGATAGCTGAATGAGCGCAACACGATTTGTAACGCCCGCCTTGAACGAGGGGCGAGTCTCGGTATCGAAACCGATAACCGAATGTTGCGAAAGGTATTCACACGCCTCGTTGAGTTGCGCTTCGGTATCGACAATTTGTACCTCACCCTCAAAACGAATTGCAGGCAGTTCGGCTGTCTGTTCGTTTGTTATGGTCGGAATAAAATGCTGTTCGATACTCATAGCTGACGATTTAGAGCGCAAAGTTACCTATTTATCGTGATAATTCCGCTTATGTCGAGCGAAATTTTGCCATTGGCAAGCATCTGATCAAAGACTTCGACAACTTTTGGTCGCTCGCCACCCATTCGTGCGGTGATATCGCGGAAGGTCGGAGCTTCGAGCTCGTTGATCAGTTGCATTATCTGCTCCTCGATTGTTGCGGGTTGCGCTTTGGCTCTTTTGCGCTTTTCAAGACAGATGTCGCATACGCCACAATCGCTCTCGGCCTTACCGCCGAAATAGTTCTCGATGAAGGCACTGCGGCAGATATCTTCGTTAAAGGCGTAGTTGAGCATCGCTTCGTAACGCTCCAAACACATCTGTTTGCGATGCAGGTGTGTTTCGGGCGCAATGCGCACATCTTCGGTCGGCAGTCGCTCCTCGTCGAAATAGATCAGTGGCGAGTGGTTTGCGGGAACGTAGCGGATGACGTGCATCTGCCACAGATATTTCAACAACTCGTGCACTCGTTCGACCGTATAGCCGCTCATCATTGCAATCTCGCCCTCGTCAATGGGGCGGAAGTCGGTGAATACGCGGTCGTAAAGCCTTAAAATTGTGCGTAGCAGAATATCAATATCGTTGCGTGTAACTCTCAACTTATAGAGGTCGTCGCGGCTGACGCAGAAGATTATTCGTGCCGGATTCTCCATCTCTTCGGTCAGGGTCAGATAGCCGTTCTGCTGCAATAACTTAAAGGCATTGACGGCCTTGCCGATGAAGATGTGATAGCGACTGCAAAAGTCGTGAATATTGAACGAGAATGTCGCTCCGGCACCGTCGCCAATGGGGACTTGCAGATAGTTGCAGACCGATTCGTAGCACTTGCGAATCTGCTCGATCGAGGGAAATTCGTTCTCGATACGACGATTGATGCGACATTTGTCGTCGGGCGAGACGAG
>JAZUPN010000076.1:0-5800 GCA_045605245.1 Alistipes sp.
AGACGGTGCTGGCTGCAGCGATGGATCAGATTTCAGCGGATCTTTCCGATGCGGCGGCGTTTGAAGCCAAGGCGATGCTCACACGGCTTGGTGTTTCGGATTTTGTGGCTGATGTACGCACGCTTTCCGGCGGTCAGAAAAAGCGGGTTGCGCTGGCGGCGGCGCTTATCAGGCCGGCGGAGCTTTTGCTTCTGGATGAACCGACCAACCATCTGGATGCGCAGACCATCGCGTGGCTGGAGGAAAAACTCAAGAGCTACAAGGGCGCGCTGATGATGGTCACACACGACCGCTATTTCCTCGACCGCGTATGTAGCGACATCCTCGAATTGGAGGATCGCCGACTCTACCACTATCGCGGCAACTATTCATACTATCTCGCTAAACGTCAGGAGCGTATCGACGCTGCTGCGGCACGCCGCGAGAGCGACGAAAACCTCTTTCGTCGTGAATTGGAGTGGATGCGTCGCCAACCGCAAGCTCGCGCAACGAAGGCGCAGGCTCGCATCGATGCCTTCTACGATTTGAAGGATCGCCTGCAAACAACACGCACACAACACGCTGTGCGTCTGGAAGTTCAGGCTGGTCGCATCGGCACAAAGATCTTCGAGGCGAAGGATGTCTGCAAGAGCTATGGCAGCAAACGTATCCTCGATCGCTTCAACTACAACTTTGCCCGCTACGAAAAGCTCGGTATTGTGGGCGATAATGGCTGTGGCAAGAGTACCTTTTTGAAACTTTTGATGGGATTGGAGCAACCCGACAGCGGCACGATCGAGGTCGGCGAGAGTGTTCGTTTCGGCTATTACAGCCAACAGGGATTGGAGTTCGACCCCTCGAAACGTGTGATCGACATTGCGCACGACATCGCCCGCGAGGTCGATCTTGGCGACGGCCGACGATTGAGCGCATCGCAATTCCTGCACCACTTTCTGTTCCTGCCCGAACAACAATACAACTACGTTGCAAAGTTGAGCGGCGGCGAGCGCAAACGCCTATATCTCTGTACGGTACTGATGCGTAATCCCAACTTTTTGGTGCTCGATGAACCGACCAACGACCTCGATATTATGACCCTCGGAGTGTTGGAAGAGTACCTTCGCGCGTTCCGTGGATGCGTGATTGTGGTGTCGCACGACCGCTATTTTGTGGATAAGATTGCAGACCATCTGCTGGTCTTCTGCGGCGATGGCGAGATTAAGGATTTTGCAGGAAATTATTCGGAGTATCTGGTTTGGAAACGCGATTTCGAGGCTGCACGTCGCGCTGCTGCGGCAGCCGAGGAGCAACGCAACCGCCCCGTCGAGGAGCCCCGACGCCCGAAACCCGCCACAAAACGACTCTCGTTCCGCGAGCAGCAGGAGTTCGCCGCACTCGATGCCGAGATCCCCGCACTCGAATCGGAAAAGACTGAACTTGAATCACTTCTATCATCAGGAACCCTCTCTCACGAGGAGCTGACACGCACAGCCGAGCGCATCGGCGCACTGATCGACGAGATCGACGAGAAGACAATGCGCTGGCTCGAATTGAGCGAACGAGCATAACGAGAGCAAATTCACAATTAATCTGCCTGCGGCAGCTTTCCCTTCTTCGCGCCTCAGCCGAGTTTGAGCAAGCCCGACTCCGCATTCGGCTTGGCGTCGGTTCACAATTATATACAAAAAAATTAGGTCGTGCCCGAAAGCGCGACCTATTTATTTTGGTCATTACGCACAGAGTTACTCCTCCCCTCGAAACAGTATCGCATCGAATCGTTCGGGGTCGAGTCCCTCCGACTTAACCAGCACACGCCCATCACGATCGATCAAAAAGCAGGTCGGTGTCGCCTGCACACCATACTCGATTTTGAAGGGTGAGCAGTCAGCCATACACTCCGTAACAAATTGATAATCTACATCATAGTGCGCACGCAACTCTTTCAGCGACTCCACCGAATCAACCGCCCAATAGACCACAATCTCCAAATCCTCGCGCGTAGTTTTCGCATAAAGATCGGCCACATAAGCACGCCCCTGCCGTCCCATACAGCCCAAACCACCATACAACAACAGCACGCGACGACCCTCCAAAGCACGCAGATCGAATCGCTCGCCCACCTCATTTACTGCCGCAATGTGTGGCGCACGACTTCCCTCGACGACCTGACGTGTGCGTATATGTTGCTGAATAGCACGACCATACGTCGATTGACGCATTTGGCGCGGCACTCCTCGCAACGCTCGACGCAAAGCACTCTTCGGCACGTCCATTCGCACCATAAAACAACGTTTCAAACCACTCGGTGTCGCTGCATATTGCAGTGCCAACTGCTGATTGCGCTCCAACACACGCTCCAATTCGACTTCGGCAACCATCTCCAACGAATCGGTCAATTCCGGATTCGCCTTTGCCTGCTCATACAAACGCGCGCCAAATGCCTCATATTCAAGCCAAAGCGCACTATCGGCACGCAGATATTCCTCCTCGGTTACGGGCGGTTTCTTCGCCGTCGCCGACAGAGCGAACAACAGCGCAAAGATTGTCAGAATGGATTTCATAGTGGTTTATTTTCTACAAATATAGGATTTTTTTCGCAAATTGAGTATATTTGTTCAACACAAAAACTACCGAACGTATGACCTATATTGAACTCGATAGCTCCGAGCAGTTGATCCTTCTGCTTCGTCGCGGCACGCGAATCAATCAGTATGTATTTCACAATCTGGACTTTACGCCCGTCGTTGAGATGGCGGCAAATCGCATTTTTACCGATTGCATCTTCCTCGGTTGCACGCTGCCCGAAAAGATGAACGAGGCTCTCGGTCGTTCGTGTCTGGTCTTTCCGAAGATCGATGTGCCCTATAATGTCCATCGTTCGGAGCTCTATTCGCCCGAAGAACTCTATGCGGGATTCGACCCTGCACAGCCCGCGACACAAGCTACGTGCTACGACGGTCGCGTATATAGCCACTACCTCAAACAGGGCAAACAATCTAATAATCTGCGCATTACGCTCGCCCGATCGCTCCACGACCACTCGATTAGCGAAGCTCTGCACGACTTTCTTTCGTCGTACGACGAGCGACGTTTGGTCGGAATTATGGGCGGACACGGATTGCTGCGTACCGATGAGGCCTATCGCAAGGTGGCACGCATCAGCAAGCAACTGACCGAGGCCGACTACCTGATGATTAGTGGCGGCGGACCTGGCGCAATGGAGGCCACACATCTGGGCGCGTGGTTTGCAGGTCGCACATTCGAAGAGTTAGACGAAGCGATTGAGCTACTGCGTGTTGCGCCCTCGTTCAAAGACGAAGGTTGGCTCTCGACCGCCTTCGAAGTGCGCCAACGCTGGCCACAAGAGAGGTACGAGAGTTTGGGTGTTCCGACGTGGCTCTACGGGCACGAACCCGCCACGCCATTTGCCACGCACATCGCAAAATATTTCGACAACAGTATCCGCGAAGACGGTATCCTGACCATTGCCAAGGGCGGCATCATCTACTCGCCAGGTAGCGCGGGCACATTGCAGGAGATATTCCAAGATGCGGTGCAGAACCACTATTTGAGTTTTGGTTACGCCAGCCCGATGGTCTTTCTCGATAGCGACTATTGGACAGCGCAAATGCCTGTCTATCCACTACTTGAAGAGTTGCTCTCGAAGGGCCGTTATAAGAATTTGATCCTATCGCTCTCTGACAACGAAGCCGATGTAATCACCGAAATCCGCAAATTCACCGCGAAATAAAAACCGAGGCGACAATGGACATTGTTGATTTTTGCGACTTTTGCAACTCGCTCCCAAATGTCGAGGAGTCGTTGCCGTTCGGGGATAGTACGCTCGTCTATAAAGTTGGCGGGCGAATGTTTGCGGCAATCGGATTGGATCGCCCCGACCATTTCGTGGTCAAATGCGACCCCGAACGAGCCATTGAGCTTCGCGATCGCTACGAGCAAGTGCAACCGGCTTGGCACTTCAATAAGCGACATTGGAACGACATCTATTTCGATGGACTACTGACCGACAGCGAGCTACGCACGGAAATCACCCACTCATATCTACTTGTAATCCAACAAAACGTTACCCCAAAAGTCCTCCGACTACAACTCCTTGCCGCTGCCAAAGCAGCTGGTGTCGAGGGCTAACTCCACCAAATTACAACTAACCAATCGCTCCTGTACAATAACCTCGGCTTCTTATTCGAGATCGGGGCGATTAAATAAAGAATGAGATGTCAAATGATATCTTATTGCTATGTCCGTTTTTGCGGAAAGGGAGGGATTCGAATGGTGCAAACCATCATCGAGGGAGCTCCGCAGTCAAACAAAGTTTGGTGCGGATTATAGCGACCGAGATAACCACAAAGGTGAGAAGTGCCGCCCTCGAAAAGTTGTGGCGAGCATAGCGAGTAAATTTGTTGTGGAGTGTAGCGTGGAAATATTTTTACAAAGCAACACTCCGCAACAAAAAAGAGCGACAGAAAACTCTGTCGCTCACAACTTAGCGGAAAGGGAGGGATTCGAACCCCCGGTACAGTTGCCCGTACACCGCATTTCGAGTGCGGCCCGATCGACCACTCCGGCACCTTTCCTTTGAAAAGCGTTGCAAAGATAGGTATTTTTTCGTTAAGTTGTATCACCTAAATGCAAAAAAATGCAAAAAAGAGCGTTTTTATTATTTTCAACTGCCTATCAATCAGTTACGCAAGCATTGTATGCTACTATTTTATTGATGACTGGATCAATCCAGCGGTTATGATCGCGCCGGGCATCACCACGAACATACCGATAATATCGGGCACGCCCGCAAAATAACAGATCATAAGCAGTGCAGCTGTCGTCATCATTCCCCAAAAACCGATACGACCGATCTTCTTTGGATCCATTTTGCGACGATCCTCCTCCGAAAGAATATTAACAAGATTCGGGTAGAATCGAATTAGGACTGCACACGCGACAATTATCGGCACCGTAATTAGATAGATCATTGCTCCCTGAAATTTATTTTCACAAATTTAGCAAATAAAAACGGATTCTACAATCTGACTCTCCACTGCAATAAGGGCTTTCGGCATATATATAATATATAGGTATGCCGATGTGGGTGTATATAGACAAAAAGGAGCGACCCTCGGACTCGCCCTCTCAACTTCCACGCCCGCACCCATACAGCAAAAAAAAGGAGCAAACCTTTCGATTTGCTCCTTGAAGAGGCGGCTACCTACTCTCCCACTTAAATAAGCAGTACCATCGGCGTTAGTGAGCTTAACTTCTCTGTTCGGAATGGGAAGAGGTGGAACCTCACCACTATAACCACCTAAGTCTTTTTTCTGTTACTTAGTCTATGACCAAGAACTGCGGCGTTTTTTCATTGGTGCCGCACCAATATATCTTTGACATAATTTCGGAATGAGATAAGGTAACAGAAGAATGCCTTTCGGGTAATTAGTATTGCTCGGCTTTGACATTACTGTCTTTACACCTGCAACCTATCAACGTAGTAGTCTCCTACGACCCTCAAGGGAAGACTTATCTTGGGGAAGGCTTCGCGCTTAGATGCTTTCAGCGCTTATCCCTGCCGTACGCGGCTACTCTGCAATACACTTGGCAGCATAACAGATACACCGGAGGTACGTCCAACTCGGTCCTCTCGTACTAAAGTCAGGACCCCTCAATCTTCCTACGCCCGCAACAGATAGAGACCGAACTGTCTCACGACGTTCTGAACCCAGCTCGCGTGCCACTTTAATCGGCGAACAGCCGAACCCTTGGGACCTTCTCCAGCCCCAGGATGTGACGAGCCGACATCGAGGTGCCA
>JAZUPN010000077.1:0-5780 GCA_045605245.1 Alistipes sp.
ATAATAGTTTGCATTTTCAAAATAAAATTGATACTTTTGCACTCGCAATAATGCACAATAGAGGGTTGCTCGGATGGTGGAATAGGTAGACACGCCGGACTTAAAATCCTGTGGCCAGCAACGGCCGTGCGGGTTCGATTCCCGCTCCGAGTACCATAAAACAAAAAAAATGTTCGCTCCTCGCGGGGCGAACATTTTTTGTTGATACCTTAATATATTACTTACGATTTGCGGCTACCCACTGCGTCAGTTCGACAAAATCAGCTACCGACAATTGCTCGGCACGCTGCGTAAAGAATCGATGCTCGGCACCGCCAAAATCACCAAAGACAGATTTCAACGAGTTGCGCAACATCTTACGACGCTGACCAAATGATGCTTTCACGACCTTCACAAACAGCTGCTCGTCGCAATCGAGCGTCGTCGTTGCGTTACGCACCAGACGAATCACCGCACTCTTAACCTTCGGAGGAGGATTAAACACCTGCTCACCAACCGTAAAGAGATACTCGATATCATACCACGCTTGCAGCAGAACGCTCAAAATGCCATACTCCTTCGAGCCTGGGGGCTCGGCCAAACGCACTGCTACCTCGCGCTGAATCATACCTACACATTCAGGCACAAGATCGCGATTTTCAATCACTTTGAAGAATATCTGTGATGAAATATTATACGGAAAATTGCCGATCACTCGCACGCCATCGGGGAACATCGTTTTGAGATCCATTTGCAGGAAATCACCCTCGATCAAACGGGGTGTGAAAGCAGGGTAGTGCTCGTTGAGATAGACAACACTCTCGCCATCGATCTCCGCGCCATAGGTTACAACATCATCACGCTGCAACAAAAACTGCGTCAGCACACCCATACCGCAACCAACCTCCAATACGGTTGCAGGTGCTTCGGGCGTACCACCCGACATCGAATAACAGATTTTACGAGCTATATTAAGATCGGTCAGAAAGTGCTGTCCGAGTGATTTCTTGGCACGTACTTCGGTCATACTATATTATATTGATACTCGATTAATGGCCCTGCTCGCACATAAACTTAATACGAACGAGTCGAATCTCCTCCTCGATATAGTCCGAGCCTAACTCTTCGAGCGCCTCATCCAACGAATCGCTCTCGGCATCCTCCTTGAAATAGAGGTAGATATCCTCGGCCTTATCTTCATCAATATTGCTATCGATATAGTATTTGATATCGAGGCGAGTACCCGAATTAACAATACCCTCGATCTCGGTCAGCAGTTCATCAAAGTCCAGATCCTTGGCGCGAGCAATATCCTCGAAATCCATCTTACGGTCAATCGACTGGATGATGAAAATCTTATTACCGCTCTTATTGCCGACGCTCTTAACGACCATATCCTGCGGACGAATGATCTCCTTCTCCTCGACATACTGCTTAATCAGTTTGACGAACTCCGAACCGAACTTACGAGCCTTACCTACGCCGACACCTGTGATATTCTGCATCTCCTCGATTGTGATGGGATACTGAATCGACATATCTTCAAGCGAAGGATCCTGGAAAATTACAAACGGCGGCAGACTATGTTTCTTTGCTACCTTCTTGCGCAGATCTTTCAACATCGAGAACAGTTCCTCATCCGCTACGCCTCCTCGACCCTGCGGAACTGCCGCGTCGGTCTCTTTCTCCTCGGCATCGTAGTCGTGATCAAGCGTAATCATAATCGGGAAGGGCAGATTGATATACGAACGGCCCTTGTCATTAATTGATTGCAAGCCATAGTTCTCGATATTCTTGTCAATCAGACCCAAAATATGCGCTTGGCGTACCACAGCACCCCAGAATTTAGCATCATAATCTGCACCGGCACCAAACCACTCACAATCGTTATGGCCGTAGCTCTTATTCAACGCAGTAACCTTACCGACCAAAACATTGATCAGATAGTCCGACTTAAACTTATCGCCAATAAATGCCAACGTTTTGAGCATCAACTGCGTTGCAGCCTTCGCATCCTTCTGCGGACGCGGATGCAGACAGTTGTCGCAGTTACCGCAATTCTCCTCGGTATATTCCTCGCCGAAGTAGTGGAGCAGCGTCTTACGACGGCAAATTGAACTCTCGGCATATGAAACAGTCTCTTGCAACAGCAACTTACCAATCTCCTGCTCGGCCACAGGTTTACCCTGCATAAACTTTTCAAGTTTCTGAATATCCTTATAACTATAAAAGGCGATACAACGACCCTCACCGCCATCACGACCTGCACGACCCGTCTCCTGATAGTAGCCTTCAAGACTCTTCGGAATATCGTAATGGATCACATAGCGAACATCGGGTTTATCGATACCCATACCGAAAGCGATCGTAGCCACAATGACATCGACCTCTTCGTGCAGGAAAGCATCCTGATTATTGGCACGTGTAGCGGCATCCATACCTGCGTGATAGGGCAGAGCCTTAATACCGTTTGCAACCAACAATTCAGCCAACTCTTCGACCTTCTTTCGGCTCAAACAGTAAATAATACCCGACTTACCATCATTCTGCTTAATGAATTTAATGATCTCCTTCGACGCATCGCGCTTGGGACGAATCTCATAGTAAAGATTCGAACGATTGAACGACGACTTAAATACCGTAGCATCCTGCATACCGAGGTTCTTCTGAATGTCCATCTGCACCTTCGGAGTAGCAGTAGCCGTCAAAGCGATCAGCGGAGCCTGACCGATATCATTGATGATAGGTCGGATACGACGATATTCAGGGCGGAAATCGTGGCCCCACTCCGAAATACAATGCGCTTCATCAATTGCGTAGAACGAAATTTTGATCTTACGCAAGAACTCGACATTATCCTCTTTGGTGAGTGATTCGGGAGCAAAATAGAGCAACTTGGTCTTTCCCGCAAGCACGTCGGCTCGCACTTGATTGACCGCCGTCTTATTCAGCGATGAATTTAAGAAATGGGCCACACCCGTTTCGGCTGCGAACGTTCGCATCGAGTCAACCTGATTTTTCATCAATGCGATCAGCGGCGAAATAATAATCGCCACACCATCCATAATCATAGCCGGAAGCTGGTAGCAAAGCGATTTGCCACCACCCGTCGGCATCAGCACAAAGGTATCCTTACCTTCGAGCACATTCTTAATAACAGATTCCTGATAGCCCTTGAACGAATTAAAGCCGAAATACTCTTTCAGCTTATCGTGCAATAGGTTATGTAAATCGTCGGCCATAGCTACGTTTATTGAAGATCAAATTTGAGATAAAGATAATACTTTTTTCGGAAAAATCCATAACTTTGTGGAAAATTTTCACGAATAATGAGACTTTTCACACAAGACCTGGTAAAGAGGTATAAGGCCCGCACCGTTGTAGATCACGTTTCGATTGACGTAAAGCAGGGTGAAATCGTCGGTCTGCTCGGCCCGAATGGTGCCGGCAAGACTACCTCATTCTATATGATTGTAGGACTGATTAAGCCTAACGAGGGTAAAATTTTCCTCGAAGACGATCAAAACAATATTACCGATTTAACGGCGATGCCCGTATATAAACGAGCACAGCTCGGCGTTGGCTATCTGGCACAGGAGGCTTCTGTATTCCGCAAATTGAGCGTCGAGGACAATATTCGATCTGTGCTCGAAATGACCGATTATTCGAAGGAGTATCAGCGCGAGCGCACCGAAAATCTGATCGAGGAGTTCCGCTTGCAGAAGGTGCGCAAGAGTCTCGGCATTCAACTTTCGGGTGGTGAGCGTCGCCGTACAGAGATTGCGCGCGCCGTTGCAATTAATCCTAAATTTATTTTGCTTGACGAGCCGTTTGCAGGTGTCGATCCCATCGCAGTAGAGGATATTCAGAGTATTGTAAGCACGTTGAAGAATAAAAATATCGGAGTAATTATCACAGATCACAACGTACACGAAACCCTCTCGATCACCGACCGCACCTATCTTCTGTTTGAGGGTAAAATCCTGAAAGCAGGCTCAGCCGAAGACCTTGCAAACGATGAACAGGTACGAAAAGTATATTTGGGTAAAGACTTCAAATTGAGATAAATGAAACAAATCATATCACCTTCCGCTGTAAGTGGCCGAGTAACACCGCCTTGCTCGAAAAGTTACGCTCAACGAGCACTCGCCGTTGCACTACTTGCCGATGGAGAATCGACCATCGGCAACGTCGAAATGTGCGACGATACCCGCTCGGCTCTGCGCTGCATCGAAGCCCTCGGAGCAAAGGTCGAAAAGATAGACGATTCAACACTTAAAGTTCGCGGAGGATTCAACCCCAATACCGATAGTCTTAACATCGGAGAATCTGGCCTCTCGACACGCCTTTTTACGCCGATTGCATCACTTTGCGACCGTCCGATTACGATCAACGGCGAGGGGACAATTCTCTATCGACCTATTTCGATGATGATCGAGCCATTGCGCCAATTAGGTGTCAGCGTGCGTGATGGTGGAGGTTTTTTACCCATTCAGGTTTGTGGCCCGATGCGTGGCGGAGAGGTCGAGATTGATGGTTCGATAAGCTCTCAATTCTTAACTGGATTACTTTTGTCTTTGCCTATGGCTCAGGCCGATACGACTATTTATGTAAACAATCTCAACAGCTTACCTTATGTCGATATGACGATCGAAACCGCACGTCGTTTCGGAGTTGAAATTGCACATAAAGAGTATCGCGAATTCTTCATCGAGGGAGGACAAAAATACCACAGCACAGATTTTATGATCGAAGGCGATTGGAGCGGAGCAGCTCCTATGCTGGTCGCAGGTGCAGTTGCAGGTGAGGTTACAGTTGAAAATATGAGCCGCCTTTCGTTACAAGCCGACACCGCAATCGTAAAGGCCTTGATTAGCGCAGGCGCAGAGATCGAATCGACGGACAGCTCGGTTACCGTACGCCGTCGCAAATTAAAGGCATTCGAATTTGATGCTACACATTGCCCCGATCTGTTCCCTGCATTGGTTGCGTTGGCCGCTAATTGCAAAGGCGTATCTACAATTTACGGCACTGAACGACTGCTACACAAAGAGAGTAATCGTGCGGTTACACTTTCGGAAGAGTATGCAAAAGCCGGAATCAAAGTCGATATTGACGAAGAGAATGTAATGCGTATTCACGGAGGTAAGATTCAAGGTTGCACGATCGACAGCCACGGAGATCACCGTATAGCGATGTCAATGACTATCGCCGCATTGACAGCCGACGGCCCGATAACAATCGAAGGTGCGGAATGTGTTGCAAAATCATACCCTTCATTCTTCGAGGATTTGAAGCAGTTGATTGTAAAATAGCAAAAACTAACTCAATATCTATTTTTTTATCCAACTATTTGGAGTTTTAGATTTTAGTTACTACTTTTGCAACGAGGGTTCGGGCCCGGAGTTCTAAATACTCGGGGGATAATCCTCAAAATATAGCAGTGATTATGGTCGGTGCCGTGAGCCCGTAAGTCCAAAATCACTGCTTATTTTTTTCCACATTCACATCACGTAGCAAATTATACTTTCCACTCTTTTTGTAGACATTTTACTCACATCACAGATACTAAAATACCGTTATCGTACGTTTTAGAGCAGATATTAGTTAATTAATTTCTAATTTAGCGCGAAATATGCACCCATTCGGTTGGGAATTAAAAGGTATTTTGGTAACTTTGCCCGAAATTTTGAAAACAATTAGTGCAAGATGACAATATTCAAACACTCTTTTATCACTGTATGTACAATGCTCGCAGCTGTGGCATTGGTATTTAGCTCGTGTAACAATGAGAACGAAGA
>JAZUPN010000078.1:0-36740 GCA_045605245.1 Alistipes sp.
TAGTATATGATTACGACCGTTTCAGCCGTAATATGACCGAGGGACTAACCTACAAAGGTCAGTTGAACCGTAGCGGCATCACCATCATTGCTGTCAATCAACCCGTGGATAAGAGCAACTTGCTGGCAGAGCATATCGAAGCTATATTGCTCATCGTTGCCGACATCGACAACGCTATGCGTCGCCATAAGTGCTACGAGGGTATGGTGGCGTGTATCAACCGAGGCGAGTGGTATGGTCGCCCGCCTCTTGGGTACAATTCAAAGAAGGTAAACCGAGAACACCAACTAACCATCAATGACGACGGTCGTATCTTGCAACACGCTTGGGAGTGGATTGCAAACGAACCTGATATAACCCAAGCAAAGGTTGTGGAACGCTTACGAGCGCGCGGGTTGGATATTAAGAAGCAACGCCTGTCGGAATGTTTGCGAAACCCGTTCTATTGCGGGCGATTGGAGCATAAGTTTCTGAATGGCAATGTTATCAAGGGTAAGCAGGAGAAACTTATTTCCGAGGCGTTGTTCGACAGGGTGCAACAAATTCTTGACGGTAATCACGGCGGCTATGAACAAGCCGCCATTACCCCTCAATTCCCGTTGAAGGGTCATATCTATTACAATGGTCGTATGCTGACGGGCTATACGGTCAAGAAAAAGAATTTGGATTACTACAAATATAGCGGTAAGGACGGCTCGGTCAATGTGTCGGCGAAGGAGCTACACGCAAAGTATTCCGAGTTGCTCGACCGTTTCAATGTGCCGATGGAGCTTATCCCGATACTCGTTGGCGTTTTGAAGAAAAAGTTTGCCGAGAGGGAGAACACACAGGAAGATGACATCAATGCGGTAAAGAAACATTTGGCAACTATCAATACCTACATTAAGACGGCTAAAAAGAACTTCGCCATAGGCAAAGTGGACGAAGATGCGTACAGCAGTGCCATCGCCGATTTGGAAGCTGAAAAACGCTCTACGGAGGCGGAGTTGGAAAAAATCTCTGTGAACCTCTCGAACCTTGCGTCTTACATTGAGGATACAATCAGAATTGCTTGTAATTTAAGTAGTTATTGGAATATGGGCGACTTTGAAGTCAGTCAAAAGATACAAAAAATGGTCTTTCCTAATGGGGTTAGATGGGACAAAGAAAATAGGGCTTATCTAACCGAGTTTGGAAATTTGTTCTTTGATTTAATGTTCAGTGTATCAGATACTTATAAAAATGAAATCGCACAAAAAAAGAACAAATCTTGCGATTTGTCCTCTTTAGTAGCGGAGGGAGGACTCGAACCTCCGACCTTTGGGTTATGAGCCCAACGAGCTGCCAACTGCTCCACTCCGCGATATAAACGAAATTCGCTACTCTTTCACTTTCGGGTTCGGCTCAATCGCCCCCCCCCTCTTCAATGCGCGGGATTTCATCTCTCCCGAAATCGCTATTTCGTTTTTGCTGGTGCAAAGGTAAGCAAAAAAAACGGCACGACCAAATCGAACCGCAAAAAACGTGCAAAAAAGTTTTTATGAAAGCTGCGCGAAATGCCCATATTCGGCAGCAATCGGTTGATCACTAATCAGATAGGCTTTCGAAACTTTCTTTATCAATCGCACCGTGCAGATAGACCAAACAGCGATCTTTGTCGCTCTCGATCACGAAAATCATATCGGAAATTTTGTCGTCCGAGCCGTCGCTATTGGCCATCATACGCACTGTTTGACCCTTTTCGGGATCGTCTTTCTCCTGTCGTAAAGGCAGTTGAGCAAAGCGAGTATCGATTTCGCTGTTAAGTTCATCGGCGATGTCGCTCGGAGCAGAGCTGTATTCGATGATGGCGATCTGCTCGATGCTACGCAGGAATTTTGCCCCAAAGTGCTTGCGCATAGCGAGTTTGGCAATGCCCAAACCTTCGCCCTTCTCCAAGTTGATGGAGTTGATGCCTTCGGTACTTTGGTATTTGTTGATCAACTCAACAATGGCCTGATGGACTGACTGTCGGCCTTGTGCGTGCGCACTCAAAGGCAGGAGCGCAAAGCTCACCGCAATGATACATAAAACGATATTTTTCATAGTATCAGCGATTAAATTCGGGAAGATTTAGATGCGCTCGTAAATCTCGAACGAGTAGGGGTATTCGTACTTCTCGCCGCGTTCGAAACGCTCCTTGCTGACCAGCGTCCACTCGGTGGGGTCGAGCGCGGGGAAGGTCGTGTCGCCCTCGTAGGGGTGGCATACGCGCGTGTAGTGAATACGATCGGCAAGCGGCAGAGCCTGACGATAGACCTCGCCACCGCCAATCACAAATGCCTGCTCGGAGCCTGCCGCGCGGCACGCTTCGATAGCCGTCTCCAACGAGCTAAACACCTCACAGCCTTCGATTTGCAGGTCGCTCTGACGCGAGATGACGATATTGCGGCGGTTGGGCAGCGATCGGCCAATCGAGAGATAGGTCTTGCGCCCCATAATGACAGGGTGTCCCGTTGTGAGTTGCTTAAAGCGGCGCAGATCCTCCGAGATGTGCCACAGCAACGTGTTCGAGCCGCCGATAACACCATTCTCGGCAACGGCAACGATTATATTCAGTTCAAAATTCATAATTCAAGATTCAAAATTGTTGCGCAATTGTTTGCACTTTAAGCAAAATGTTTGCCGATTTAGTTCGCGTTAGAACGACATCGGAGCTTTGATTGCGGGGTGCGGGTCGTAGCCTTCGAGGGTGAAATCTTCGTAACGGAAGTCGAAAATAGACTTCACGTCGGGATTCAAACGCATCGTGGGCAATTTGCGCGGCTCACGCGAAAGCTGCTCTTCGGCCTGCTCCAAGTGGTTGAGATAGAGGTGCGTATCTCCCAACGTGTGTACAAACTCACCAGCCTCCAAGCCACAAACCTGCGCGATCATCATCGTCAGCAGGGCGTACGACGCGATGTTGAACGGAACGCCCAAAAAGGTGTCGGCACTACGCTGATATAGCTGGCACGACAGGCGGCCATTGGCGACATAGAATTGGAACATCACGTGGCAGGGGGGCAGTGCCATCTGCTCGACCTCGGCAACATTCCACGCCGAAACCAACATTCGGCGCGAGTTGGGATTGTTGCGGATGGTGTCGATCACCTCGCTGATTTGGTCAATCGAGCGACCGTCGGGGCGAGGCCAACTGCGCCACTGATAGCCATATACGTGGTTAAGATCGCCATAACGATAGCCGGCCATATCCGATGCATTGCCCTCGTTGGCCTCGGCCAAAAACTCCTCGCGCGAGATCGGCTCAATGCCATTTGCTGCGCACAATTCGCCATAGTAGCGGTAAGCGTCATTGTCCCAGATATGCACACCGTTGCGAACGAGGTAGCCGATGTTGGTATCGCCTGCCAAGAACCACAACAGTTCGTGGATTACGCCCTTCAAAAAGACCTTTTTGGTTGTGAGCAGAGGAAATCCCTTGCTCAAATCGAAACGCATCTGGTGGCCGAAAACGCTCTTTGTTCCCGTGCCTGTTCGGTCGCCCTTCACCGCACCTTCGTCGATGATACGGCGCAATAAGTCGAGATAGGCTTTCATCTTTTATGTCAATCTTTGAATTGTTTCAATGTGAAATTGCCATCGTTGTCGAGTACTCCATAGGTCGGAGTGTCGCTGCCGATCCACTCGCCGAGGAAGTAGATCAGCGAATGAGGACTCTTATATTCGGCTGCGGCGTGTGTGTGGCCGAAGATGAACAGATCGATCTCCGAGGCGTGGGGATGCTGTGTGGCGTACTCTACAAGGGCTTTGTTGGCCACTTCGGGGGCGGGAGCGGCTCCGTGTGATTTGCGGCTGCTGCCACTCCACCACTTGCCGAAACGCATCGAAAGGTCGGGATGAACGAGCCACGAAAAGAGTGCGCGAATGACCTTTGAGCGGAAGATGGAGTTCATCAGTTGTAACATCGGCTCTCCCTTGATATTGAGGTTGTCGCCGTGTCCGATCCAGACGCGACGGCCCGCGAGCAGAGTCTGTTCGGGGGCGTAGTGCAGACTAACACCACATTCGCGCTCCAAATAGCCGTGCTGCCACATATCGTGGTTGCCCGTAAAGAGATGAATCTCAACGCCGCGATCGCTCAACTCGGCCAATTTGCCGAGCAGGCGCACGTGTCCCGCAGGAACAACCTCCTGCCACTCGTACCAGAAATCGAAGACATCGCCCAACAGATATATTGCCGTTGCATCCGCCGCCACTCGGTCGAGCCAGCGCACCAACATCTCCTCACGACGGCGCGCCGAGAGCGCATCGCCGTGTCCCAGATGCATATCCGAGGCGAAGTAATACATCGCCGAGAGAATTAGAGCAGAGCCGCCACGCGCTTATCCAGATCGTCGCCGTAGAGGTCGCGTGCTACGATATTGCCCTCGCGGTCGATAAGGAAGTTTGTGGGGACATTCTGAACATTATACAAACCCAAAGCGGGCGAGGTGGTGCCACGCAGGTCGCTCACCGAAACCCAGGGCAGATTCTGCTCCTGAACAGCACTTACCCAGATAGCTTTCGATGTATCGACACCGATCTGATAGACCTCGAAACCGCGCTCAACATACTTTGCGTAGGTATCCTTCAACTCGGCATTGAGTTGGTTGCTGTTGCCTGCCAGAGCCGACCAGAAATAGACCAGAATAACCTTGCCCTGCAACGACGAGAGTTTAATCTTGTTGCCGAACATATCGGGCAGCTCCACGTCGGGGAAGTTGAGTTGCGAAGAGTATGCATTTGCAACGACATCCATTGCGGCGATGTCGCGGCGAATCAGGTCCAGATAGGGCGATTGGGGATAACGCTCCGAGAGCGAATCGGCAACCATACGGTAATATACAACGTCGTTCTGGCCATTGAACAAAACATCATCGTTGGGCAGACGCTGATAGAGCGCATAGAGAGCAGCCATCGACGAAGCATTCTCGACGATAAACTCAATCTGGCCGCGCTTGATGCGGTAGTACTCCTGCGTATAATCTTTCAGCAACTGCTGGCGTGCAGCATCGTCGGTTATCGTTGCGAAGCTGGTCGAAAGCGAATCCAGACGCGCTACGCCATCCTGCATCAGGAAGGTGATCTTTTTGAGCAGAGCCGACTCCTCCGAACCCGAAACCTCGTAGTTGCGAGCGAGGCTGCCCACCGAGTTGATCGTTACTGCGTCGCCCTTTGCCAACAGCAGAGGGATGCGCTGACCGTTGCAGTTGAGGTTGTAGAGGCTCATCTGCTCATTCTCGGCCTTGATCTTAACGCTGAATTTGCCATTAACATCGGTGCGTACCGAGTCGATGATTTTGCCGCCCAGCGATGTGCCGAGCGATTCGATATATACCATTGTGGTATCGCAGCCGATCAGTCGGCCGTCAAGTTTGATGTCGCCGCTGTTACAAGCGACTGCCGCAAGTGCGGTTGCGATCAGAATGAAAATTCTTTTCATATATAGTTTTTATTTGTTTACGGTTAGTTAAACATAGTTTCTCATTTCCAAACTACAAATATACACCTTTTTCCGATAAAACAAACGAAAAAAGGCAGACTTTTCTTGGTCTGCCCCTTTTTTCGTGCTCCGCTTTGCGCTCTGCTACTTGGCAAAGTTGCGACGCTGTCCGTTGTTCTTTGCCCCTTTGGCATTGTGCTGGAAGCGGTTGTTCTTTTGTTGGTGTTTCTGTTGGTGTTTCTGCTGTTTGCCCTGCTGCTTACCCTGCTGGCCCTTTCCGTTACGCGACGAATGGTGCTGTTTATAGTCGCTTCGGAGATTATTCAAAGCAGATTCGTTCAACTCAATGCGACCTTCGGACATTCGCTTTATATCACGAATGATCACCTCGTTGTTAGGATGCTCCTCGTTGTATTCGTAGCTCTTGGCACGCATATATCGAGCGATGTTATCGATCGTATTTGCCAATACCGTCGGATTGGTTTGGCCTTCGAGCGAGCGAATCATACGCTCGACGCTCTTGCCATAGTGCTTGTACATAATGCGATTGGCCGGGTAGCGCATCTTCTTGGGGCGTACCATTAGCGATTCGCGAGTTACGGGAGGGTAGGGCGAATCCACATCGAGCTTAAAATCAGACATTATGAACATATGATCCCACAATTTGTGGGTGAAGTCTGCCGTATCGCGCAGCAGAGGATTGACATTTCCCATTACGGCGATTACGGCGCGTGCCTGTCGGTTTCGCTCGCGGCGATCTTCGATCAACAGCAACGAATCGACCATCTCCTGAATATGGCGACCATATTCGGGCAGAAAGAGTTTTTGACGCTTGTAATTATAGTTCTTTTTCATCGTATTCGGTTTTGTTCCGTCTGATTTCGGATGTGTAAAATCTGGTTGTTTGTGATGCTGCAAGCCGGTCGTTTGATGTCCGTTAAGGCTGGCGGAAATAGCTCGTTTGCAGATGTTTCGCTTGCGAAAATTCGCTCGTTTGCCCTGCCCGTCGAAGATTGGATTGTTCGGGCGAATGGCTAACTTTGGTGCAAAAATACACAAATTTTTCTCTATTCCAATTCATATGACAAAAGTTTTGATTGTCGATCGCTCGAAAAGTATGCGAAACACCCTGCGCGAGCGGCTCGAATATGAGGGTTATGCCACCGAGAGTGCGGCTACGCCGACCGCTGCGGCCGAGGCCTGCTCGCAATCACCCTTCGATATTATCCTCACCGATGATGCACACAGCGTGCCACGTGTCGGTATCCCGTTTATTGTTCTCTCGTCGGAGCCTTCGGTTGAGGCCGCAGTTGAGGCGGTACGGTCGGGAGCAACCGAATTTCTGACGCGACCGATCGATATGAATCGTCTGCTTGGAGCTATACGTAAGGTCTCAACCGAGAGTGAGCAACCGAATGAGGAGCCTTGTGCGCCTATCGTTGCTCGGCCGCGTCGCCGTGTGGCGCGAGTGGAGGAGATTGTCGGGCGTTCGGAGTCGATTGCTCACGTGCGGGAGTTGATCGAGAAGGTCGCGCCGTCGGAGGCACGAGTACTGATTACGGGTGCGAATGGAACGGGTAAAGAGTTGGTAGCCCGCTGGTTGCACGAAAAGAGCCGACGTGCGGGAGCCCCTTTTGTCGAGGTGAATTGTGCGGCTATTCCTTCGGAGTTGATCGAGAGCGAACTCTTTGGCCACGAGAAGGGGGCATTTACTTCGGCGGTCAAGCAACGCAAAGGAAAGTTCGAGCAGGCGGCAGGCGGCACGCTCTTTATGGACGAGATTGGCGATATGAGCCTTTCGGCGCAGGCGAAGGTGCTCCGCGCCTTGCAGGAGAATCGAATCAGTCGCGTGGGCAGCGACCGCGATATCGATGTCAATGTGCGTGTTGTGGCGGCGACGAATAAAAATCTGCGCGAAGAGATTCGACTCGGCAATTTCCGCGAGGATCTCTATCATCGTTTGAGTGTGATTGTGATTTCGGTCCCCTCGTTGGCCGATCGCAGGGAGGATATTCCGATGCTTGTCGAACACTTTATCGAGAAGATCAGTGGCGAATATTCGCTCCCGCCGAAACCGATCGATAAGGGTGCGCTCGACCTTCTGCGTCAAATGCCTTGGAGTGGAAATATCCGCGAGTTGAGGAACGTTATCGAACGCCTGATAATATTAAGTGGCGACTGCATAACTACTTTGGATGTAGAGCGTTATGCCACGGCGAATGTGTTGTGAGCACTCGATAATTAATCCAAGTCCTGCGGCTGCGGGGGTGGCCAAAGGCCGAGCCGCCGGACTTGACGATTTCAAAGAAATCGCAAAATAAATTCCGAATACACAACAGCCTCTCGAATGCGAGAGGCTGTTGTGTTATAGATATGTTGAATAGCGAATTATATCTCAACCAGATTGTGCTTAATGGCATAGACCACCAGATTGGCCGTATTCGGGCAGCCTGTCTTTGCTAAAATATTCGCGCGATGTTTATCGACCGTACGTTTCGAGATAAAGAGTTTGTCGGCAATTTGCTGATTCGACAATCCGCGACAAATTTCGAGCAGCACCTCCAATTCGCGCTCCGAGAGCGACTCTTCATCCTCCTGCTCGGTTTCGGGCTGGGGTGTTGTGCGCAGGTTGCTGACCAACGAGTCGAGCAACTCTTGCGAGAAGTAGCTGCCACCCGTTGCCACCGTTTCGATCGCAGCGATAACCTCATCAATGTCCGAACTCTTTAACAGAAAGCCCTTTGCGCCGACCGAGACCATACGGAAATAGTAGTCATCGTCGCCAAACATCGAGAGGGTGATGATCTTCAAATCGGGACGTATTTCGAGTGCGCGCGCTGTCGCCTCGTCGCCTTTGATGCCGGGCATTGCGATATCCATAAAGACCACATCGGCATCGCACTCTTGCAGTTGTTCGAGAAACTCTTCGCCCGTTGAGGCTTCACCCACCACAACGCAATCTTCGCGCGAGTCGAGCAGGCCACGCAGTCCGTTGCGGAATAGGGTATGGTCATCGACCAGAAAAATCTTGTAAGGTTCCATATCTCGTTAATTCTTATCTTCGTCGTTATTGATATTTTCGCCCGTTGCGCTCACCGTGATTGTGGCTCGCATACCCTCATCGGGGCGGCTTGTGATGTCGATAATACCTCCGAGCGAGTGTATGCGGGAGGTTATATTCGACATACCCATACCGCAATCGGCCACAGCCTTCACGTCGAAACCACGACCATTGTCGCTGTATGTCATATAGAGGCGGTCGTAGAGGTGTTCGAGCGAGAGTTCGATGCGTGTGCAACCCGAATGTTTAAGTGAGTTGTTGATCAACTCGCACGCTACGCGATAGAGGATAACCTCGACATCGCTATTGAAACGCTCTTTGCGCAGAGGGGTGTTGAATTGCACCTCGATTTGGCGCAGTTGTGGGTTCTTATTGATGAAATTGTTGATACCGCGTACCAATCCGAAGTCGTTGAGTACCTGCGGTGAAAGGTTGTTCGAAATTTCGCGCAGAGAGTGTATTGCCTCGTCGATTACGGCCGAGGTCGAGGCTATTAACTCACGATCTTCGTCGGTGTTGGCGCGTTTTACCAAAACCGACATCGACATCTTTGCCGACGAGAGCAGGGGACCCATCCCGTCGTGCAATTCGCGCGAATAACGCGAACGGAACTTCTCCTCGGTGCGCAGCACGGCAGCCAAAATTCGTTTATTGGTCAATTTGCGCTGGTGGTCAAGGTGGTCGATGTAGGTGAAAAGTTTGTGAGCATAGAGCACTCCGACGGCTGTGCAGAGCGATGCGATTGCGCCGAGCCAGATGAACAGATCGTTCGGAACATTGAAATCGGCATCATCGACATAGATCTGAATATATTGTCCGTATCGTGTGATCGACATCGCGGTCAGTGCAATGATCAGCAGGATCCAGATTGAGTTGTATTTGGTACGGCGCACCAAACGGATGGCAACGATTGTAGCCAGCGTTTGGAGGATGATCGATATTATAATCAGTACTTTAAGTACCATACTCAATTGTATTTGTTCGGCACGATGCACCGAAGAGTTTTTACAAAAATAGCGATTTTTGCGGAAAATCCCTGCCGAATCGAGGAAAATTGTTTGGGAAAGTGGCAGAAGGTTACTAATTTTGTAGTTGAAAGAGGCATGTCGCACTCAGAAAAGGAGTGCCAACAAATCTATTAACAGATCAACTCTATGGGCGTAAAATATCAACTTTTCGGAGCAATTTGCCTGATCGCAGTGGCGGTTTGTGTAAATGTGGCCTGCAATAATATCGATCCGGAACTTATCGTCGAAGATCAAATGATCGACCACACCAACGAAGACAAAGAGTTGTGTGTAGATGATTTTCCTGCCGAATATCGTCAGAAGTGTGATGTGCAACAGCGATTGGCAATTATGAAGGCGATGGAGAATAGTTGGGGACATTTCGAGCGCGAGAATAGAAACGGAATGATATTTTGCACCGCTGCCGATAGTGTGTCGCGAGTCTATGACCTCTATATGCAGGAGAATCTCACCATCCACAATGCTTTGACCGATGAGCCCGTAATCAATTGCTACGATCCGAACAACGAGGCAGATCACAATAAATTTGCGCTATTTACGGTTCAACATCAGGCGCGTGAGAGGTATCTGCTGATTCTCAATCGGGGCGAATTCACAGCCATATATGCCCACGTGGTCGAATTGGATGATTGCTTGCAGCGGCTGATGACGCTCTTTCGAAACGATGCGAGTTTAGATCGCCGTTTGTTGCCGCTTTGTGTTCAAGTCGTAACCGATCTCTATGTTACCAACCACTTGTGTAATGCAGGCAATATGGATCGTTGGCACAATTGGACACCTTCGAGTGAGATGTTCGAACAAGACTCCATCGGAGCGATCTATTATCCCTATTTACGCCAGAGTACGACGAGTTGGCTTGCGAAATTTGGCAATCAGAAATAGCCTTTATAACAGATTAAATCGACAAAATGTTCCCCTTCGCCGACCGACCGACGGTGGGCGAAATACAATACATTCTTGCATAATCAATATTAATATTGTATTTTTGCGAGTGAAGAGAGCTCACTCTGTCGTTTCGGAGCAGTCCCGACGGGAATCGAACCCATATCGTATGAACCGGAATCATATATTCTATCCATTGAACTACGGGACCAATGAGAGGACAAAGATGAGAATTTTTTTTGGATTTTGAAAATGCTAACTGATTAACCCGATGGAAGAGATCAAACGACAGAACGCTATGGCCTATGCCGCCTTTGTCGAGGAGGCCGAAAGCGATCAGGGCGTAAGGCTCTCCGCTTGGCAACGTGTCGAATCTATTGTTAAGGCAAGCGGTATGAGTATCAATGCCTTTGCTCGTTTTATCGGGCTTACGCGTGCCGAGAATCTCTACCAGATCAAGAAGGGTAACAACGGTGTCAGCCGCGATTTGGCAAGGCGAATCATCGACCACTATCCGCATATCAATTTTTCGTGGCTGCTGACGGGTGCAGGCACAATGACCATCGACGGTAGTAATCCGTATGGTTTGCCATTCTACAAATGCTCGTGTCCGGCCGATATCGATCGTGTCGAGGCGGATGATCCCGATGGCCGCGTTATGCTCCCAGGGTTCGAGGATTGTAATGTGGTTGTTGCCCATAATTGGCACGGAAAGGATGGTATCAGCGACGGCGCGTATCTGTTTCTGCAACGTGTCAATTCGCGATATGTGCGCCGAGGCCAATATCTGGTCGTTACCGATAAATTCACAACGATCTGCAAGGTCCAGACCATAAACCCGAAACACGAGTTGGAGCTGTCGGGTCCGACCATTCCGCGCGGAGCGTGTGTTATGGCGCGTATCAAGGTGCGAGGACTCTATCTGATTAGGGGTATTTTGAATATTACTGCCAGATAATTAGATGATTATAATTTTGAAAAACGATAAACTTAAACGATAGAAAAGAGAGCTATGATTAATCAACTTTTGACAATATATTGGGATTTCGATCCCGTTTTCTTCCGCATCGGAGAGAGTTTCGATATTCGCTACTACGGTCTTATGTGGGCGTTGGCAATTGGTTTGGCGGCGTTGATGTTCGATCGCTTTGTGAAGCGCGAGGGCCTGCCCGAAAAGGTGTCGGAGTCGATCTTCTATTTCGGTACTTTGGCAACGATAATCGGCTCGCGCGTAGGACATTGCATCTTCTACGAGCCTGATAAATATCTCGCCGAGCCGCTGCGAATTCTGACCGATATTCGCGATGGCGGAATGGCAAGCCACGGCGCAGCGATCGGTCTTTTGATCGGTCTTTGGCTCTTCTCGCGCCGCAATAAGTTGCCCTATCTCTGGTCGCTGGACCGCATTATGATCGCGGTGGCTATCGGTGGTGCATTGGTGCGTCTGGGCAACCTCTTCAATTCGGAGATTATCGGTGCTCCGACCGATATGCCCTGGGGTTTTATCTTTGCGCGTCTTTATCCAGTCGGTACGCCCGTTGCGGAGATGGTTGCACGCCACCCTGCACAGATCTATGAGGCTCTGTGTTATGTGATTACCTTCCTGATTTTGATCTATTTGTACTATAAACGCGATATGGCTCGCCGCCGCCCAGGCTTGATGTTTGGCGTTGGTCTGATCGGTATCTTCCTGACTCGCTTCTTGATCGAGTTTGTTAAGGAGAATCAGGAGGCTTTCGAGCAGTCGATGACTCTCAATATGGGGCAATGGCTGAGCGTGCCGTTTATCATTGCCGCATTCGTTTTGATCTGGTCGGCGATGCGCAAGCCTGCGATTGAAACCAAAACGGAGCCGAGTGCGCCGACGGTTGCAGCAACTCCCAAAACTAAAAAAGCGAAGAAAAAGAAGTGGTAAATAATAGTATCAATCAACTGCTTTTCAATGCTTTGGCGCAACACCAAACGGTTGTGCTCCCAGGCATAGGATCGTTGCGTTTTAAGCGCGTGTCGGCCAAGATGGATCGCACGACGCTCACTCCGCCACGCAATATGGTGCGCTATTCGTCGCGCGATGAGGGCGTGTCGCTTCCCGAAATGATCGTTGCGGCATCGGGTTGTGCGCGCGAGGAGGGCGAGGAGGCTTATCGCCGTTGGTTGCGCCGCGTGAAGAATAATCACGTGATCGACATAGAGGGTGTTGGCCGTATCGAGAAGGACTTTTTTACACCCTCTGATGCACTTGAAAAATTGCTTAATCCCATTGCGCTTGCGCCTTTGACATTGCACCGCCGTCGCTCGTTTAAGGGGGTGTGGATCGCTCTGGGAGTTGTCGCAGTGGCGGCTGTGGCAGGTGGCGTTTGGTGGTATATGAATGGTCAATCGCCAGCCGTTTCGGCAACTACACCTGCGTCTGAAATTGTAGAGCAAGAGGTTGAGGTTGTAGAGGTAGAAGAGGTTGATAGTGTGGCTGTTGAAGGTGAAATCGTTCCCTCTGCTGTTGAGGAGAATAGTGAGCCCGCACCTATTGCTCCCACGCCCGTTTCGACGGAGATCGGTACGATGACATCGGGTGTGAACTACGCTATATTGGGAGTCTTCTCGACCGAGGAGAATGTCCGCAAATTTATCGAGCAGATGTCGAAACGT
The DNA here is from genome assembly GCA_045605245.1 of Alistipes sp. Classification (GTDB taxonomy): domain Bacteria; phylum Bacteroidota; class Bacteroidia; order Bacteroidales; family Rikenellaceae; genus Alistipes. Next base: position 13,061 of record JAZUPN010000078.1, read on the forward strand.
TCGCCCGAAATCGCCTGTCGAGCATATAAGTTCCAAGGCTCGAAATTTATGGTCAGTGGATGCGAATCGACCGATGCCGCGGCGGTGTCGGCCTTTATTCGTGAGTATCGCGCCAAATATCCCGACCTTTGGAGTTATACCCGAAAGTAATCGCAGAAATCGTCAAGCTCTGCGAAATCGCATAATACCAACAGCAAAAAAAAATCGCCCGAAACCGAGCGACTTTTTTTGTTTATTGAAGAGTAAATCTTCGTTCGAAGAGGGCTGATTAAAGCTCCTCAATGGTCAGTTTCGGGGCGTTCTGCTCCTCGGTCTCTGCTTCGGGAACAGTCTTCTCAACCTCAACCAGGCCGCGAGCAATCAGCAACGAGAGCGGATTGGGATCTGCACCTCGGAATGCACGATAGAGATCCATACCGTCGGCCTCGCCACCACGTTCGAGAACCTCTTCGCGGAAGGCGGTTGCGATGCGTTTGTTGAAGATGTCGCCACTCTCGACAAATGCCTGATAGGCATCCTTGTCAAGCACCTCGGCCCACAAATAGCTGTAATAACCCGACGAATAACCACCATCGAAAATGTGGCTGAAATAGGGATAACGATAGCGCGGAGCAATCTGCTCGATAAGGCCTCGTTTCTCGTTAAGTACCTTTACCTCAAATGCATTGACATCGATCGGCGAGTAGTTCTCCATTGTGTGAATATCCATATCGCTCAACGATGCGGCGAGCAACTCAACGGTGTTGAAACCCTGATTGAAGTGGCGGCTGCGCTGCAACTTCTCGATCATCTGATCGGGGATGGGATCGTTAGTGCGGTGGTGGAGTGCATAACGGCGCAACATTTTGGGCTCCAATGCCCAATTCTCCATAATCTGCGACGGCAACTCGACAAAGTCGCGCTCAACGCCACCCAGACCGCTATACTTAACCTGCGAGAGAAGAGCGTGCAGTGCGTGTCCGAATTCGTGGAAGAAGGTCTGTGTCTCGTCGATCGAGAGCAGTGCGGGATCGCCACCCGTCGGACGAGGGAAGTTGCAAACGATGCTTACGATGGGCGAAATGCGATTACCCTCTGCATCGAAACTCTGGGGGCGGTATTCGCCGCACCACGCGCCACCACTCTTACCATCGCGCGGATAGTAGTCGAGATAGAGCACGCCGAGGTGTTCGTTCTTCTCGTCAAGTACCTCGTATGTTTCGCAATCTTCGTTATAAACGGGCAACTGAACGGGGCGGAAGGTCAAACCATAAAGGCGGTTGCTCAACTCGAAGATTCCGCTGCGAACATTGTTCAGCGAGAAGTACGAACGGAGCGAATTCTCGTCGAGAGCATAGTCGCGCGAACGCACCTTCTCGGCGTAGTACCACCAGTCCCACGACTGGAAGTCATCAAGACCCGTTTCGCTCTTCATCATCTCGCGCATAGCCTCCAACTCCTCTTTGGCGCGATCCAAAGCGGGATCCCAGATGTTTTCGAGCATCGAATATACATTTTCGGGCGTGCGAGCCATCTGTACATCGAGTACATAGTGGGCGTGAGTGGGGTAGCCAAGCAGATGTGCGCGCTCGGTACGCAGACGAACGATGTCGTTGATTACCTGCTTGTTATCGATGCTGTCGTTGTAGTTACAACGATCCAGATAACCGCGATAGAGCTTCTCGCGCAAATCGCGCTTCGAGGCGTAGGTCAGGAAGGGCAGCATACTCGGTTTTTTGGTCGTGAAGACCCATTTGCCCTTCATATTGCGTGCGGTAGCCTCACGTGCAGCGGCCTCGCGTGTGGGCGAAGGAATGCCATCGAGATCATCTACGTTATCTATAACGAGTTCAAAACCCGAATTTGCAGCGAGCAAATTAGCGGCATACTTTACACGTGCCGACGAGAGTTCCTCATCGACCTTGCGCAGTGCCTCCTTCTTGTCGGCTGCGAGCAACGCTCCGCCACGAACAAAACGACGATAGAGCTTCTCGGTCAGACGCAACTGCAACGAATCCAGACCCAATGCACCACGACGATCGTAGATGCTCTTAACGCGCTGGAAGAGAGCGTCGTTCATCATTATCGAGCCGCTGTGAGCCGTCAGTCGGGGCGACATAACCTGCTCGACGGCCTGCATATCGGGGTTGGTATCTGCGGCGCAGAGCAGACCGAAACAGAGCTCGACGCGCTCCAAAAGTTTGCCTGCATTGTCGAAAGCGAGAATCGTATTCTCGAACGAGGGCTCGTCGTTGTTGCTTACGATAGCGTCGATCTCGGCCATATGGAGCGACATCGCCTGCTCGAATGCGGGCTCGAAATGTGCGGCCTTGATCTCATCGAAGGGGGGAACGCCAAAGCGGTCGTTCCACTCCGAGAGCAGAGGATTTTCCATTGTCTGTTCGGTTTTAGGGGTGCAGCTCTGTGCGAGGAACATCGCTACGGCCAGAGCTAAAAACAGAATGCCGAGAAAGATTGTTTTGGCAAGCGGCATCTTCTCTCCATTGCGCTTTGCGGCGATCGAACGACCCAACCAGCGACCGAAATAGACCGCTGCCAGAAAGGTTGCCGCAACAAGTAGTGTAAGAATAATGAACTTCATATGCAGAAAATTGAGTTAAATTTCCTATTTTTGCAGTTTAATACTGTAATATATAAGTGTAAATACAGAGCAAAGATAAAATTTACTCGATAATTATGCAACTTTTTTACGCACCTGATTTTACTCCGCCGCTTTATACACTCTCCGAAGAGGAGAGCAAACACTGTGTGCGAGTGCTGCGAATGACGGTCGGCGACAGGCTTCATATCACCGACGGAGCGGGTACGCTGTATGAGTGCCGCGTTGTCGATGCTGTGCCTAAACGATGTACCGTTGAGGTCGTTGCAACCCACGAGGAGTTTGAACGTATGAGCTATCGATTGACGATGGCTGTTGCTCCGACCAAAAATATCGAGCGTTTCGAGTGGTTTTTGGAGAAGGCAACCGAGGTGGGTGTAAGTCGATTCATCCCGCTGTTGTGCGACCATTCGGAGCGACGCGAGATTAAACCCGAACGTGAGCAGAAGGTTATTACCTCGGCGATGAAGCAGTCGCTCAAAGCCTATCACCCCGAACTTGCGCCGATGACTCCCTTCAAAAAGGTCGTTAGCGAGGCTACCGAGGCGGTCAAGTTGATAGCTCATTGCGAAAAACGTGATCGCATTTTCCTCCCGAAGGCGGTTGAGAAGGGTGTCGATACGCTGATTTTGATCGGCCCTGAGGGTGATTTCTCGCCCGAAGAGATCGCTTTTGCGGTCGAGAACGGCTTCCGCGAGATTACGCTCGGCGATGCGCGACTGCGTACCGAAACGGCAGCAGTGGTGGCTACGGTGATGGTCTCGACGGTCAATCAGATGTAGAACCGTGCAGTCGTGCGAAATAGCGATGAGAGATTGAAAAGTTGCAACAAATAGTTGAAAAATAATTTAATTACACAATGCCCCTAATTTATTTGATTCTATTGATCGTGCCGGCCATTTTGATCTTTGCCGCTCCGTTGCGATGGAGGGTATGGACGGCTGTCGGTGTAGTGGGTGTGGTTGCTGTGGCGGTTTGCGCGGCAGCAATCGGAGTTCTGGTCGATGGCGCGCCACTTATGCTGTGGCAGGGAGCATCAATGGCTTTTGGTCGTGAGATGATCACGATGGATCGCCTGTCGGCTCTCTTCTCGATCATTATCTCGCTGGCGGCGGTGGCTACGACCATCTATTCGCGCGGATATTTGGCTCACTACCTTGAAGAGAAATCGCCGACACACTTCTCGGTGCATTACACTGCGCTTGTCGCGCTCTATGTCTCGATGATCGGCGTAGTTACGGCTGCGGGAGGTTTCTGTTTCCTCTTCTGTTGGGAGGCGATGACTATCGCATCGTTCCTTTTGATCATCTTCGATGCCGATAAACAGAAGACGGTGCGTGCTGCATTGTCCTATCTGGTGATGATGCATATCGGTTTTGCTGCGCTGTTGGCAGGCTTTGCTCTGCTCTATGCGCGTACCGGCTCGGCAACATTCGCTGCGCTGGGCGACTATTTCGGCGGATATGCGCCGCTGCCGCTGTTTGCGCTGTTTGTTGTCGGTTTCGGTATGAAGGCGGGTATGTTCCCGATGCATACGTGGTTGCCGGAGGCTCACCCCGCGGCTCCTTCGCACGTCTCGTCGATAATGTCGGGCGTGATGATCAAAACGGGGATCTACGGAATTATTCGCGTCGCATTTGCTCTGCCTATCGCATTTGAGGGCGCGGCTGTGATGCTCCCTGCGGGTGCCATATTGCTGGCGTTGGGTGTGATAACGGGTCTGTGGGGTATTATCCTCGCAGCATTCCAGAACGATATCAAGCGACTGCTCGCCTATTCGAGTATGGAGAATATCGGTATCATTCTGATCGGTATTGGTGCCGCACTGATCGGCAAGAGTAATGGCAACGACATCCTCGCTCTCTGCGGAATGACGGGCGCACTGCTGCATACGATGAACCACTCGTTCTTCAAGTCGATGTTGTTCTTCGGTGCAGGTAATATCTACGCAGCGACCCATTCGACTTCGTGCGATACATTTGGCGGCTTGGCAAAGAGTATGCCCGTAACGGCAATCCTCTTCCTGTTGGCGACGGTTGCAATCTGCGCCCTGCCCCCGCTCAACGGCTTTGTGTCGGAATTTACGATCTATCTCGGTCTGCTTGACGGTATCAGTAGCGGTGGCGAGGTGCTTTCGTCGGCATTTGGTCTGATAGGCCTTTCGTTGATCGGCGGTCTGGCGGTGCTGACATTCAGCAAACTCTTCGGTACGGTATTCCTCGGCTCACCTCGTACGCACGAGGTTGTTGAGGCACAGGAGGCCGATACGTTCAGTTTGGGTGCTTGTGCAATCCCTGCTGCGGGAATTCTCTTCGTCGGTCTGTGTCCTATCCCCGTTTTCAAAGTGATTGCAAAGATCGCTGCGCCGTTTGTTCCGCTGTCGGAGCGCGGTTTGGAGTGGATCAATGATCACGCGCTCGGTGGTGCTATGCAGGGCGTGATGCTTACGGCGTGGTTGCTCGTTGTGATTATCGTTGCCCTCTATCTGCTCAAACGTCGTGCGCAGCGTAACCGCGAGGTACGTACGGGTGCAACGTGGGGTTGTGGTTTTACGCAGCCTACGCCGCAGATGCAATATACGGGTGAATCCTTCTCGGAAGGTTTGCAGAGTATCGCTTCGTCGCTTACCAAAGATACGGGCAAGGGTGAGGCTGTCGATAAGAACGAGATCTTCCCCTCGGCTCACGAATTTGAGGTTAAGCACCGCGATAAGGTGTCGCGCCTGATGAACGAGTGGTGGGCTGCACTGCTCGGTCAGATCAATCGTCGAGTGATGCGCCTGCGTACGGGAAATATCTCGCGTTATGTGTCGTATGCGCTGATCTTTATGCTGCTTGTGGCTCTATTGTCAATCTTTAATCTGATCTAACGCGCTATGAAAGAGTTACTCAATACGATACTTCTGTTTGCTATCGCGCTGTTGCTCGGTGGCGTTATTACGCGAGTGCGTTCGATTTTGAGTGGCCGAAAAGGTCCCTCGATCGTTCAGCATCTGCACAATGTGGCTCTCTTGGCTCGCAAGGGTAGCGTTTATAGCCCTACGACGAGCGTGTTGTTCCGCGTCGCGCCGGCGGTATATATGGGCTCGGCACTGTTGGCTCTGATGTTTATACCGATCGGTAATCTCGATCCGATTATCTCGTTTAGAGGTGATGTGGTTGTGTTTGCCTATCTGCTCGGTCTGGGTCGTCTGTCGCTTGTTTTGGCGGCAATGGATACGGGTAGCAGTTTCGAGGGTATGGGTGCCAGCCGCGAGGCTCTCTATGGTGCGCTGATCGAGCCTGCGTTGTTTGCTGTGGCGGCAACGCTGGCGATGGTTTGTGGCTATACGTCGATGGCCGATATCTTCTCGGTGGCGCGCGATCTGGATGTTCAGATGACAATCGTGATGCTGTTGTTGGCATACGTGCTTGTTAAGATCTATACAGTCGAGCAGGGTCGAGTTCCCGTCGATGATCCTCGCACACACCTCGAATTGACGATGATTCACGAGGTTATGATCCTCGACTATTCGGGCATCGATCTGGCGATGATCCACGCTGCTAATTGGTTCAAGGGTGCCGCTATCGCGGTGCTGGCGGCCAATGCGGTGATGTTGCCGTTGTGCTTTAAGTGGTGGATTGTGGCTCCGTTGTCGCTCGTTGTGGCGGTGATTATCGGTGTTGTCGAGTCGTCGCAGGCACGTGGCAAGTTGTTGCGCAATACGACCTATATTCTCACCGTGTCGGCGTTGGCGGCAATGCTGCTCTTTGTGGCATATCTGCTGATGCTTAATATCGAAATCAGTTAAAACGGAGTTCGGATTATGATACTTTCACTCATTATACTTTACGTGGTAACGCTCGTCTATCTCTCTATTACGGAGCGTTTCCGCCACTATGCAACCTTGATGACCTATCAGGGTTGGTTGTTGTTGCTTATTGCCCTGTTCCGCCTTCATTCGATCCATTGGTTCGACCTTCTGTTTGTTGTTACCGAGACCTTGATCTTCAAGGCGATCGTGGTGCCGATGATGTTGCGCCGAATTATTAAGCACAACAAAATCAATCGTGTGCAGCCGGCAGGTCGCTCGCAGTTCAATAGCCTGATGCTCTCGATTGCGGCATTGGCGGCAAGTGCCTGCATTACATATCTTGTGGCCGATGGCTCGATCAATCAGGCCTTCTTCTGCGTGTCGCTCTATGCGCTATTAAGCGGTATGATTTTGATCGTAACGCGTCGAAGATTGTTTGCCCATCTGGTTGGTTTTCTGGTTATCGAGAATGGCGTGTTCCTCTTCTCGATGGCGATGGGTGTCGAGATGCCGATATTGATCAATGCGGCTATTCTGCTCGATATCGTTATGAGTATCTTGATGCTCGGAATGTTCCTTACGAAGATTGGCGAACGAATCACATCGGACGACTCGGAGTCATTAACCTCGGTAAAAGATTGATGCTATGGATTTGACAATGTTCTATTATATCGTGGCGGCCATCGCTCTGGCCGTATGTACGGGTTTCGCACGCTCGCGTCGTATGGTGGTCGGCTTTGCGTCGATCTTCTTTGTGATGCAGGCTCTGTTTGCCGTTTGGACAGCAACGACAGGTGCGGGAACGCTCTCGTCGTCGTTCTTTACCTATGATGCAACGGGAACGCTCTTTATGGCACTGATGGCCGTTGTGTCGCCCTTCGCATTTGTCCATTCGTTTGACTATCTGCGCGATAATAATCTGCCCGAATTCCGTCTGTATAATATGCTGATGGTGCTGCTTTGTACGGCAGTTTCGGCGGTCTATTTCGCCAATAATATCGCCGTTACGTGGATCTTCTTGGAGGCTACGACACTCTGCGCGGCGGGTATCATCTACCACCGTCGTTCGGCGGCAACACTCGAAGCGACGTGGAAATATATCTTCGTCTGCTCGACAGGTATCGCAATGGCATATATCGGAGTGTTGATTTTGAGTAGCGCAGCTCACGAGGGCTCGCTCTCGTATGAGTCGTTGCGCGAGGCTGTGGCGCATTGCAACCCGCTCTATTTGAAGATTGCTTTCCTGCTTATCGTGGCGGGATATAGCTGTAAGATGGAGATTTTCCCGCTCTATACGATCGGTGTGGATGCTAACTTCGCGGCTCCGGCACCTGCGGCGAGTCTGATCTCGACCGTGCTGGTTAATGCAGGTTTTGTGGCTGTGTTACGCGTCTATCGCTTGATGGCCGAGAGTGCGGTGTTCGATTGGGTGCAGAATGTGTTGGTGCTGACGGGTATCATCTCGCTGGTTATCGGTGCGTTGTTCCTGCGCCGTACCAATAACTATAAGCGATTCCTCTCCTATTCGACCGTTGAGAATATGGGTATCGCGGCTATCGGTCTGGGTATCGGTGGTGTCGCGGCGTGGGCAGCAGTGCTGCACGTTGTGGCTCACACCTTTATCAAGAGCAGTATGTTCCTGCAAATCGGAGTTGTCCGCAGTATCTATGACGGCTATCGAATCAACCGCCTCGGCGACTATATGCGCCTGAATCGCATCGGTGCAGCGGGTCTGATTCTGGGTGCGGTGGCTCTGTTGGCCTTCCCGCCCTCGCCGTTGTTTGTGTCGGAGTTGATGATCCTGCGAGAGAGTATGGCCGAAGGTCATTGGTTGCTGGTTGCAGTGATTTTCCTGCTGCTGTGTATTGTGATCTACTCGATCTTCTCGCGTGTGATTAAACTCTGTTATCATCCCAATCAAAGTCCTACGCGCGAGGCTCCGCACGCTACGTGGCTCTCGTGGTCGGCGTTGGCTCTGCTGGGTATGGCTCTGATTATTGGTCTTACGATGCCCGAATGGTTGATGGGATGGATCGACCAAATAGTAAAATTTTAGGTGTGAATTATGAAATGGTTTACAACATACAATAACGGCTCGGCAATCGATCTGCGCAAGATTCCTGCGCTCACTTATGCCGAATTTTTCGAGGCTATGCGCGAGCGATTGGCCAATCCTGCCTGCCACGTGGCGCACTATTTCGGCGTTCCGGTCGAGGAGACACGCCTGCGCGTATGGGCAATTCTGCTTGACGATGCAGAGCATACGATCGATGTAGCTTCGTACGATGTCGATTATTATGACGAGGATCTGCCCTCGCTGACCAAAGAGTTCCCTGCGATGCACCCTTTCGAGCGCGATATGACCGAGCGTTGGGGCGTTCGCTACGACGGTATGCCGTGGGATAAGCCTCTGCGTGCGCCGTCGCGTAGTGCGCGTCGCGGTGGTACGATCGACGAATATCCCTTCTATAAGATGGAGAGTGCGTCGCTGCACGAGGTGAATGTGGGCCCGATCCACGCAGGTATCATCGAGCCGGGTGCGTTCCGTTTTATCTGCAATGGCGAGAAGGTGTTGCATCTCGAAATTTCGCTCGGTTATCAGCACCGAGGCGCAGAGCGTCAGCTCGAAACATCGGAGAGCCTGCTGCGTCAGGTCCTGCTTGCCGAGGGTATTGCGGGCGATAGCGCAGTTACACATACGACGGCTCTGGTGCGTACGATCGAGAAGTTGGCCTCGTTCGACTCGTCGAAGGCGGGTAATCTGGATGTTGAGCGTGCCGTAGCGTTGGAGTTGGAGCGTATGGCGATGCATATCGCCGATACGGGCGCATTGTGTATGGATGTTGGTTATCAGTTGGGTCAGGTGGCTTGCGAGGCTCTGCGCACGATGACGATCAACACCACGCAGCTTTGGTGTGGCAATCGCTTTGGAAAGGGTCTGATTCGCCCGTTTGGTACGAATTTCCCGCTGACAGATGAGATGCGCCAGACGATTTTGAAGAATGTTGCCGAGATTCGTCGCCGCTATAACGAGGTGCGTCAAGATATTAAGACCACGCCGTCGCTCCTTTCGCGAATGGAGCAGTGTGGATTGGTCAGCGCGCAGCAGATGCAGCGCATCGGCGGTGTCGGTCAGGCATCGCGTGCGAGTGGTTTGGCGCGTGATATTCGCGTGTCGCACCCCTGGGGCGTATATACCGATCGCATAGCTCATCAGAGCATCATTAAGGAGCAGGGCGATGTAATGGCGCGACTGATGATGCGTTGCCGCGAGGTGTTGCAGGCGGCCGATACAATCACCGCACTGCTGACCGAACTCGACTGCTCGGTGGCAACACCCGCGCCGCAGTGGGATGTTAAGTTGCAACCTTATATGTTCTCGACCGCCTTGGTTGAGGGTTGGCGTGGCGAGTGCTGCCACGTGGCTATTACCGACGAGGAGGGTCGCATCGTATGCTATCGCGTGAAGGATCCTTCGATGCACAACTGGTTGGCATTGGCTCTTGCTGTTCGTAGTGAGGGTATCAGCGATTTCCCGATTTGCAATAAGAGCTTCAACCTCTCGTATTGCGGCCACGATTTGTAATAAACTATTAGTAAGAAAGTTATGTTACTCAATAAGTTAAAGGTATTCAAGAGCCACGGCTCTCAATATATTCCCGATCTGGATGCGGTTCAGTTGCCTGAGATTTTCCGAGGTCGTCCCGAACTTTCGGAGTGCGATGAGCAGACGGCGTGCGAGTTGGAGAAGATGTGCCCGACAAAGGCCATTTCGGCTGCACCATTTTCGCTCGATATGGGTCGCTGCCTGTTCTGTGGCGAGTGCGCTCGACGCGCACCGCAGGCTATCCGCTTCACGAATGATTATCGCATCGGAGCTTCGCGCCGCGAGGACCTGATTGTAACGCCCGCAACACGCTCGATTCCCTTTGCACACGAGGCTGTGCGCAAGGAGATTCCTGCGATGTTTGCTCACGCGCTGAAATTGCGTCAGGTGTCGGCAGGTGGCGATGCGTCGGTCGAGATGGAACTGAATGCGACGGGTAATGTCAATTTCGATTTCGGCCGCTATGGTGTCGAGTTTGTCGCTTCGCCGCGCCACGCCGACGGAGTGGTGATTACGGGCCCCGTGAGCCGTAATATGGCCGAGGCGTTGCAGGTCTGCTACGATGCAGTGCCCGATCCGAAGGTTGTGATTGTGGCGGGTAGCGAGGCCGTTTCGGGCGGTCTGTATGCCGAGAGTTCGGAGATCGATCGCTCGTTCTACGAGCGTCATCAGCCCGATCTGTGGCTGCCTGGTGCGCCGACTCACCCGATGATCTTCATCGAGGCGGTAATGAATCTGATTGGTCGTGTTCGTCGCGGCGAGGAGCCGAAAAAATAGTGCGCGATGAGAGAGTTGCTCACAATGTTCGGCTCGTTCTTTAAGATCGGCCTATTCACCTTTGGCGGTGGCTATGCTATGGTGCCTATTATCCAGCGCGAAGTCATCGATCGAAGAGGGTGGATTGATCGAGAGGAATTTATCGAACTACTGACGTTGGCGCAGTCGGCCCCCGGTCCGATTGCTCTCAATACGTCGGTCTTTGTGGGTTACAAGATGCGCGGCTATGCAGGTGCGTTGGCGGCTCTGTTGGGTGTTGTCGTGCCCGCCTTTACGGTGATATTCATTGTGGCTGTCTATTTCAGTCAGGTGCGCGAAAATAGCTATGTCAATGCCGCTTTTAAGGGTATGCGCCCTGCGGTGGTGGCATTGATTGTCGCCCCCGTAATATCTCTCTCGAAGGGTATGGGTGCGTGGAAATATCTTATTGCAGCCCTGACAGCGGTGGTGGTATGGTATGGTGGGCTGTCGCCGATCTGGTTGATTGTTGTGGCGGCAGTTGCAGGTGTGCTTATCGAATTGTATAACGGACATAAACACGTTGAGCGATGATCTATCTGCAACTATTTTTGAGCTATTTGAAGATTGGTTTCTTCGGATTTGGTGGTGGCTATGCGATGCTGTCGCTGATCCAGAACGAGGTTGTTATGCAGCGTGGTTGGATCACTGCGAGCCAATTCTCGGATATTGTCGCCATCTCGCAGATGACCCCCGGCCCGATTGCGATCAACTCGGCAACCTATATCGGTTATACCGTAGCGGGCTTTTGGGGCTCGGTTGTGGCGACGTTGGCGGTGAGCCTGCCTGCAATGACGTTGATGATCCTCATCACTCGTTTCTATCTGCGCCTGCGCTCAAATCGCTTTGTTGCAGGGGCGATGTCGGCAATGCGCCCCGTGGTGATCGGTATGATTGCGGCTGCGGCTCTGTTGCTGATATTTCCCCACCAGAACGACGATCCGAACTTTATCGATGCGTGGAGCTGGGTGCTCTTTGCAGCGACGCTCATCGCCTCGATTCGCAAGGTTAATCCGATTTTGCTGATAATCCTTTCGGCTGTTGTGGGTATCGTGATTTACGTCTAAATGTCGTTCCAAAAAAATAATAACCCCCGAATCAGCGAAGATTCGGGGGTTATTTTGTTATAGAAGTGTGCGCTTACTGCATCTTTGCGGGATCGTGCTTGTACTTAAAGCATACAGCAAAGAGCAGAGCCACAACCAGCGCATAAGCGGCAAATACGTACCACGCCGTACTCCAACCTGCAACCTGTGCTAAACCTTCGGGCTGCGAGAATACGAAACGATCGACAACAGCCTGTGCTCCGAGTGTACCGATCGTAGCACCGATACCGTTGGTCATAATCATAAACAGACCCTGTGCCGACGAACGGATCGACGAGTCGGTCTCGGTATCAACGAACAACGAACCCGAAATGTTGAAGAAGTCGAACGCAACACCATAGACGATCATCGAGAGGATCAACATCCATACACCGCCACCGGGGTTACCTGCACCGAACAGACCGAAACGCAGCACCCAAGCAAACATTGCGATCAACATCACACGCTTGATACCGAAACGCTTCAAGCAGAAGGGGATCAGCAGGATGCAGAGTGTCTCCGAGATCTGCGACAGCGAGATCAGCGCATTTGCGTGGTTTGCACCGAACGAATTTGCAAATTCGGGGATTGCCTTAAAACTATTGATGAAGGGGTTTGCAAAGCCGTTTGTGATCTGCAACGACACGCCGAGCAACATCGAGAAGATGAAGAAAATAGCCATCTTCTTCTGCTTGAACAGAGCAAATGCCTTCAAGCCGAGAGCATCAACCAACGACTTCTTCTCGCCACCTGCCGAAGTGGGGCACGAGGGGAGTGTAAAGGCATAAACACCAAGCAGAACGCCGATTACGCCACTTGCGATGTACTGCATTGCGGTAGTCTGGAAGCCGAGAAAATCGACAGCCAACATCGAGCAGATGAAACCAACAGTGCCGAATACGCGGATGGGCGGGAATGCCTTAACGGTATCCTCGCCTGCCTTGCGCAGAACGGTGTATGCCACCGAGTTCGACAGCGCGAGGGTCGGCATATAGAACGCTACGCTGAATGCATAGAGCGTAAAGAGTGTGCCGAAATCGGGCGTAGTGCCGGCTTGCAAACCATAGTAACCTGCGCCGAGCATAAATGCGGCAGCCAACGTGTGGCAAATACCTAACATCTTCTGTGCCTGCACATAACGGTCGGCGATGATGCCGATAATTGCGGGCATAAACATCGAAACGATACCCTGACAAGCGTAGAAAAGACCGATCTTCGATGCCAATCCTGCATTAAACAGATACGAACCCATCGATGTCAGATAGGCTCCCCAAACTGCAAATTGCAGAAAATTCATTACGATAAGACGTAATTTTGTGTTCATAATTCGTTGTATTTTAATTGTTTATATTGTTTCTCGCGTATATAGTTGTCGAAAAATCTCAACAAATATAATATTTTTTCGTCGAAAAACTTGCATAGAATAAAATCTTGCCGTAAATTTGCACTCGCAAAACAGAGATTGAGCTATGGTGTAATGGTAACACAACAGATTCTGGTCCTGTTTTTCCTGGTTCGAATCCGGGTAGCTCAACTAAAAAGACCGCACTTTTGAAGTGTGGTCTTTTTGTTTTTGGTGCCCACGCCACTGAGTTCGCCCGCAATAGGTGAGTTTTGTTGTTCTCGTTTTGCTTTCAATATATCTCATCATTGGCGGGTGGGGGGGGGTCGGCCGAAGGCCGACCCGCCAATGATGGCCCGCCATATGGGCGGGCTTTGCCTTTTCGGTCTTGCGACCAAAATCAATGGTAGTTAAGGGAAATTGTGAATTTTGAATCCCCCTCTTACCTCCCCACAAACGAAATATGTCTTACACGGCGTTCGTGTCGGTCGATCACCTCGCGCTCGACAATACCCGTAACCACGTCAGCGGCATCGTGCCAGCGATTGGCCGAGAATAGCCGTCGATAGGTCGTAAGGTGGCGATGCAGTTCGGGCCACATCACAGCCCACCCTTCGGGCATACGTAGCGCGTGGAGTACCGTTGCCGAGTTCGAGAGTATGCGGGCCTCCTTGTTGCCGCTTTGGTGAAACCACTCGATGCGCACATCGGGCGCAAGACGTTGTACGGCGCGGGCAAAACCTCGACCGCCATTATTGCTCTCGATAGCTGCTTGGCGCGTGCGGTTACGTCGCAACATCTCGGCCACCAAACCCTCGGTAATCTCCATCGGCTCGCGCGAATAGACCACATCGGTTATGTATATCACACCATCGACATCGACGGCATAGCATATCGAGCAGAGATAATCGTCGCCCGTATCGGCCGTATCGGTATAGTTGCCCCAGCGCACAATCTCATTTGACAGGGTGTCGTAGCGCGCAAATGCATCGCCATAGAGTAGCCCGCCTTGTGGCGCAGGCCGACCTTGATACATACACTCGAATCGCGCGGCATCCAAGCGACGTTTGGCCGAAAGTAGTTCGATATCCTGCTGTTCGGGCCATAGAGCCTCGCCTTCGGTGCGCGGATCGAGCGATGTCGGAGGCGACTCTTTGAGAGCCTCGAAATTCAGATGCAACCACTCGTTGCGTTCGAGGGTGTCGATCTGCGACCAATCGGTCAGCTCCACCACTCGCTCGCGCTGGGCAATGCGACCTATCAGATCCTCTTCGTGCCAGCGTGTAAAGACAATCAATTCGCGCGAGAGGTTGTGCATACGTGTTCGCACAACGGAGGTGTACCACTCCCAGCAATTTTCGCGCGTTACGGGCGAATTGGCCTCGATGGCATCTTTGTATAGGTCATCGAGGATAAAGACATCGACGCGATTTCCCGTCAGCGCACCTTCGCGCCCCACCGAGAGCAGTTCGCCTCGCCGCCCGATAATCTCCACCTCGTCGGCTGTGCGGATATAGTTGGCAGGTTTTCCTCCCTGCTTGATTGTGGTCTGCGGAAAGAGCTCGGTGTACTCCTTCGACTCGATAATACGCTGCACGCGGCGGTTGAATTTATTGGCAAGCGAGGCCGAATAGGATGCAATCGCCACGCGCAGATCGGGATCAAGACCGAGAATGTAGGCGGGCAGGAGCGTGGTCGAGCCTACCGATTTGCCGTGTTGTGGCGGCATTGTAACGATGAGTCGGCGGATTCTGCCCTCGGCGAACATCTGCAAGATGCGGTAGTATGTCCGATGAAAGTTTGTAAGCGTAAGAAACGGATAGACCGTCTGCGCATAGTCCTCGAATGAGATCATATCTGTTATATTATAATATGTGGTGTCAAAAGAAGGCCGTTCCGATGGTTTCGAAAAGCGGTTTGGATAAGATGGGTGAAGCGTCCTTCGGTGGGCGGAACGGCCGTTGAGGGGTGAAACTTCGACACGTGGAGCGTCCTCCGAGGTGGGTGAGTGTGGTCGAAGTGATTACGGTGATCAGTCGATTACCTCGCGGCGGAACTCCGCGAAATCGAAGTCGTTGAGTACCTCGCCGTCGATGGTGAACGAGTGAAACTCCCACCAGACAGGAACGACATCCGTAATCACATCGCGCGCACCGCTCTCGTCGCTCACCATTGAGCGATAGAGGAGCAGGGTAGCGATAAGTTCGTAGTCGTTGTCGGCGGCCACCGTAATCCTACCGGAGAAAAACTCCGCCGTCCCCACTGCATCGCGCAGACGGTCGGCCAAGAGACGGTAGATGTCGGATGTTACATTTAACATAGCAGTTTGGTTTTTTTGAGTTTGAATTGGTTTTCTCTTTTTCGTTGTTCATTGATTGAATTGTCGCCCCCAACTTTTTATCGTCGATTGAACACTCGAAAATATCTGCAATGTGCTTTTATTGAAATATTTTCACGATTTTTGTTGGTGGTTTCAATTCATTTGTTTAACTTTGTAGCGCAAAGATAAGTTCAAAAATTGAATTTTATTCAAAATTTGATCAAAATTTTCCATAAAAAATAATTATACTTTACGATGGAATCACGTTTGAGATTGATACGCAAAGAGTTGGGCTTAACGCAGGAGGTTTTGGCTCAAAAGTTGGGCGTTGGTAAGAGTGCGCTGTCGATGATCGAGACGGGAAAGGCGGCTCTTTCGGAACGAAATAAGAATATCCTTGTTCAGGAATTGAACGTGAATCCCGATTGGCTCGATACGGGTCGCGGCGAGATGTTCAATGCACAACCCGATTTTACAGCCTTTATGCGCCGTACGGACAACACCGTGCCCCTGCAAAGCGTGCCTCTGTATAGTATCGAGGGTACGGCGGGCTTGGTGCCTCTGTTTGCCGATAGCTCGTCGAATAAGCCGATAAACTATATCCATATTCCCAACCTGCCCAAGTGCGACGGTGCGATTTACGTTGCGGGCGATAGTATGTATCCGCTATTGAAGAGTGGTGATATTGTGCTGTATAAGCAGTTGAACGATCCGAGCAATATCTTTTGGGGCGATATGTATCTCCTGTCGCTCGATTTGGAGGGCGAGGAGTATATTACGGTGAAGTATATCCAAAAGTCTGATCGTGAGGGATATGTGAAGCTTGTCAGTCAAAATCCCCACCACGCCGACAAGGAGATCCCGATCGAACGCATCCGTGCTTTGGCTCTGGTCAAAGCAAGTATCCGTATGAATTCGATTAGGTAAGGAGTTGTATATAAATCTTTGTAATCTTTTACTTTGAATTTCGCTAAATAGTCGCTATCTTTGTTTGTTGCAAAAAGGCTAACCCTATGAAGTACAACGTATTTATAAGCTATTCTCGCAAGGATTATTATAAGGATGATGGCAGGACTATCATTCCGGGAAGTGTTGTTTCGCAGATTGTCGAGGTATTGAATAAGTATAAAAAATATTACGATTTTGAATATTTTTTCGATCAAAAGGCAATGACGAGTCGCCAAGACTATTTGAAGCGTATCTCTGCGGCTATTGGCGAGAGTGAGGTGATGTTCTTTGTTGCAAGTAAGAACTCATATAAATCGGAGTTTTGTTCAAAGGAACTGCTATTTGCTGATAAGCGAGATGTTCGTATTCACCAATATTGCATTGATGATGCCGTAATGCCCGCTGATATTGATATGCTTTTGGGGAATCATCATTATCGAGAATATAAGACATACTCTGTGGAGAAGATGGTTTGTGAAGTATTGTCGGATGCGTTAAAACGTGATATAAAGCCTATTAAAGAGATAATGAGCAATGACTCAATTGCAGTAAAAGATGAAGCTGCGAAAACGGAGTCTCCGCGCTCATCCAAAACATATAAGGTCGGAGATCTCTACGATGAAAACGGCAAACGAGGTGTAGTATTTGAGGTGTCGGCTGATGGCAAACACGGTAAGATAGTAAGTCTTGCTGAAAAAAGATTGGAGTGGGCTAATTCTGATTTTGATAGTTGGAAAGAGAGAATAGACGCAAGTAGCGAAACGGATGGCGCTGTGAATATGGTGGTAGTTCAACGCATCCCCAATTGGCGCGTGAAGTATCCCGCATTTGCTTGGTGCGCCGAATTGGGCGAAGGATGGCATCTTCCGGCTATAAATGAACTAAAAACAATATATAAAGCAATATGTGTTATTGGGAATAGGAATCTAAATGTCGAATCCTATTGGTATTGGTCATCGACTGAAGACAAAGAAAAAGGACTTGAAGCTGGCGCGAAGGGTGTCGGTATGTACGATGGCAGTTCCGACAGCGACTTTAAGCGCAACCACAACTATGTGCGCGCCGTGTCCGCTTTTTAATTTTTAGGCTTATTGCTTTAAGATTAGAGCCTATCCAATCTGCTGATTGGATAGGCTTTTTTCTTACTACCGCGCCCATTGAGGGGGGCTGTGGCGACTATAAATCGATCAAGATCTCTTCGGTTGAGAGTCGCTTTTTTGGCTGTGCCTGATCGGCAGGGTAGCCGAAGGGGAGCAACACTACGGGGTAGAGATTTTCAGGCAGGTCGAATTGGCGTGCAAACTCCTCCGGATCGAAATAGCATACCCAGCAGGTGCCCAAACCGACCTCGGTAGCCGCCAGGCAGAGGTGCTCGGTGAAAATCGCAACGTCAATATCGGCGTGGTCGTGTCCGTCGTAGGGGCGTTTCCACGAGCGACCCTTATCGCCCAAAATAACCATACAGGCAGGCACCGAGGCAAACCATTCGCGCGAGTAACATTTGCGCAACTTCTCCAAACCCTCCTGATTGCGAATGACGGCCACGCGCCAAGGCTGATAATTTACTGCCGAAGGGGCCATACGGGCACACTCCAAGATGTAATCGATCTTCTCCTGCTCCACCTCGCGGCTCTCAAAACGACGCACCGAACGGCGCGTTTCGGCCAAATTCAAAAATGTATTCATATCCTATTTTTTGTTTATTATCCGTTTTTGATTACTAACAAAAAGGCCGCCGAAACTACTTCCGACGGCCTCTTTATTGTTATATCTGTTGCCGTTTAAGCCTCTGCAACGGGGATTGCGGCCAGCGCGGCATCGATGCGACGGACAACCTCCTCACGACCTACGACATAGAGAATCTCGAACATCGAAGGGCCCTTGCAAGCACCTACGACAGCCAAACGCAACGAGTTCATAGTCTGGCCGATAACGTACTCCTTGCGCTCGTTCCACTCGTGAACAAACTTATCGGTACCCTCGACCGAGAAATCCTCCAATGTGGCCAGCTCATCGCGCAGCTCAGCCAAACGTGCAGGCACCTCACCCTTCCAATACTTGCGCACCGATTTTGCGTCATACTCGGTCGGAGCAGCGAAGAAACAAGAGGTCAATTCGCAGAAATCGCTCACGAATGTTGCGCGATCCTTAACCAAGCCAACGATATACTCAACTCGCTCACGATCAGCCTCTACGCCCTTCTCGGCGAGCAGGGGCAGGAAGGCCTCGGCCAGCTCGGCGTTGTCGCGCTCGTGCATATACTGCGAATTGAACCAACGTGCCTTATCGGGCTGGAAACGTGCGCCCGACTTGCTTACGCGATCGAGCGAGAACTGATCAATCAGCTCCTGCATCGAGAAGATCTCCTGCTCGGTGCCGGGGTTCCAACCGAGCAGTGCCAACAGATTCACCACAGCTTCGGGGAAGTAACCATCCTCGCGGTAGCCACGAGCCGTCTCACCCGTAGGCGAGGTCCAGAAGAGGGGGAACACGGGGAAACCCATCTTATCGCCATCGCGCTTCGAGAGCTTACCCTGGCCCGTAGGCTTCAACAGCAGGGGTAGGTGGGCAAATTCGGGCTGCGAATCGGTCCAACCAAAGGCACGATAGAGCAGATAGTGCAGCGGCAACGAAGGCAACCACTCCTCGCCACGAATTACGTGCGAAATCTCCATCAGATGGTCATCGACGATGTTTGCCAGGTGGTATGTCGGCAGTCGATCGGCCGATTTGTAGAGCACCTTATCGTCGAGCGTTGAGGTGTTCATCTTCACGTCGCCACGAATCAAATCGTGCATCTCGACATCCTCATTTTCGGGCATACGGAAGCGGATAACCCACTGATCGCCACGCTCGATACGCTCACGCACCTCATCAGCCGAGAGGCGCAACGACGTTGCCAAACGCTCGCGTACGGCATAATTATAAGCGAAGGTTTCGCCCTTCTCCTCATACTCCTTGCGGATTGCATCCAACTCTTCGGGAGTGTCGAATGCGTAGTAAGCATTGCCATTCTCAACTAACTGCTCGGCATATTTGAGGTAGATCTCGCGGCGTTCGCTCTGGCGGTAGGGTCCATACTCGCCACCTTCGCGCACACCCTCGTCGATCTCGATGCCGCACCAAGCCAATGCTTCGTTGATATACTCCTCGGCACCCTCGACGAAACGCTGCGAATCGGTATCCTCGATACGCAGGATCATCTTACCGCCGCGCTGACGCGCAAAGAGATAGTTGTAGAGTGCGGTGCGCAGACCGCCAATATGCAACGGACCCGTGGGGCTCGGTGCAAAACGTACACGTGTTTGTCTGGTATTCATCTATTTATGTCTGTTTTTATTTCGTTTCCTATCTGATTATTTGACACGATATTCAAGCTTCATCGTGATACGTGCCTTCTTGTGGCGGCTCGATGTGTTGAACGAACCTCCTGCCGTAAATTCGTCGTTGGTATTTGCACCCGTGATCTGGAACACACCCATACGTGCCTCGCTCACCTTGCCCAACTTTGCACCCGATGCCGAAGCGATCTTCTCGGCACGTCCGCGAGCATCGGCCGTAGCGCGCTCAATCAGGTCGTGCTTGACATCGTCCAAGCGGGTGTAGTAGTACTCCGGCTGCCACGATTCGAGCGACACACCCTGCGCAATGAGCGACGAAATCTCGCGCGAGATGGCCTCGACGGCATCGACATTGGTCGATTCGACCGTGAACGATTGACGCAACGAGTAGCCCTTGAACTGCTGGCCCATATAGTTGCCGTTCGACGAGTAGATACCCTCATACTCCTTATTGACATTGACGAACATAAACACTACACTATCAGCCGCAATGCCGTGCGAGGTGATAAATTGCAACACCTTATCCTTGCTCTGTTCGATCTGCTTGTAGCCGGTTGTAACATCGTGCGACTCGGCCGTAATCCAACCGCGCCAAACAATCAAATCCGATGTGAATTCGCGCTCGGCCAACCCTGTAACAACAACCGTATCTTGCGCACGGTACTTATAGGTGTAGGCGCGGCCCAGCAAAAATGCAGCCAGCACAATGCTCAATGCAATGGCGATAGCGTTAAAACGTTTCATATTCTCTCGTAGTCAATAAGTTAAGTCTTGTGTTTAGACGTTGAACAGGAAGTGCATAATATCGCCGTCCTGCACCACGTATTCCTTACCCTCGATGCCGATTTTACCCACATCGCGGCAAGCCTTCTCCGAACCCAGAGCAACGTAATCGTCATACTTGATCACCTCGGCACGAATAAATCCGCGCTCGAAATCCGAGTGGATAATACCCGCCGCCTGCGGAGCCTTCATCCCGCGTGTGAAGGTCCAAGCACGGCTCTCGTCAGCACCCGTCGTGAAGTAGGTTTGCAGATCAAGCAACTTGTATGCCGATTTGATCAGTCGGCTCACACCCGACTCGGTCAGGCCCACCTCTTCGAGGAACATCTGACGCTCGTCGTAATCCTCCAACTCGGCGATGTCGGCCTCGGTTGCTGCTGCAACGATCAGCAACTCGGCATTCTCCTCGGCAATCGCCGCGCGAACAGCCTCGACGTGAGCATTGCCCGTTGCAGCACTGCTTTCATCAACGTTGCAAACATACAGCACGGGCTTGTCGGTCAGAAGGTTGAGGTCGGGAATAACCTTGCGGTCCTCCTTGTCCAACTCGACCGTGCGTGCCGAACGACCCTGCTCCAAAACCTCCTTGTAACGGCTCAAAATCTCGAAAGCACGCTTGGCATTCTTATCGCCTGCCGTAGCCTGCTTCTGCACCTTGCCGATGCGGCTCTCGACTGTTTCGAGGTCTTTGAGCTGCAACTCGGTGTCGATGATGCTCTTGTCGCGAACGGGGTCGATTGTGCCATCGACGTGGGTGATATTCTCGTTATCGAAGCAACGCAATACGTGAATAATTGCGTCGGTATTGCGAATATTTGCAAGGAACTTGTTGCCCAGACCTTCGCCCTTCGATGCACCCTTAACCAGACCTGCGATATCGACGATCTCGATGGTGGTCGGGATTACACGTTTCGGGTTATCGATCTCGGCGAGTTTAATTAGTCGCTCGTCGGGTACGGTGATCACGCCCACGTTGGGCTCGATCGTACAGAATGGGAAGTTTGCTGCCTGCGCCTTGGCGTTCGAGAGGCAGTTGAACAGGGTCGATTTGCCGACGTTGGGCAAACCTACGATTCCGCATTGTAAAGCCATATTGAGTTTGTTAGTTTTGTTCGTTACTGTTTTAACGTGCAAAGATAAAGAACTTTTCCGAAAGTATCACCATTTTCTGCCATTTGTACGCCACTATTATCTGCGAAAAGGCGCAATTAGGGCGGCAGATTAAAATATTTATATTTTAGAATGGCCGCAAGCCTTTGAATTTCGAAATTTATACATATCTTTGCAATTTGTACGCGGTATATGCGTTTATAGGGTATGAAGCAATTTTTTAGAAATATAGCCGTGGTGGGCCTCTTCGCGTTGGCTCTTTTCCCGATCTCTTGCACCGAGAAGGAGAACGAGAATCAGACGCAGATGGATCGCATCGTAAGCTATATGACCTCGCGAATGAGATTGGTCTCGGAAGAGGAGGCTGCTCAATCAATGACGGGAGAGAAGTTGCCTTACTATACTCGCCGAGGTGATGCTTACCGCCACATTACGAACGTATATCGAGCTAACCGCCCGACCAAACTGATAGCCGAAGGCTCGCTTGTAACCTTTCGCTACGAGGCTTACAGCTTCACCAATGCGCCCTCGAATATCCCCTTTGCAACGAATAATCGAGCAACGGGAGCAATACTCGCAGCGCAATATGGTTTGGATACGACATATTGGGATTTTTCGCCTGCCGAGCGAAGATTGGGCACCGATCCCATAATAAAAGGGCTTGAACTTACGTTACCAGAGTGTGCCGAGGGCGATACGGTCTATACCTTTATGCCCTCCTCGCTTGCCTATGGCGACCGCAGTATGGGTACCATTTTGGCCACTACGCCGGTAATGATGGTTACGGTGATTGATAAAGTTGAATAAAACGAAACAAAAGATAATGAAACAAACTATGAAATTTTTGCGTTACGCGCTGATGGCGATGATCCTTTCGGCCGGTTTTATCTCGTGTGCCGAGCAGCACCAGATCGATATGGACGAGAAGGAGCAGCAGTCGCTTGATGCGTGGGTTGCCAAGTATGTCAATAATAATGGCGAACGTGCTATCCGTCAGGAGAATGGCCTTTGGGTCGAGATTAGCGACTATGGCGATACAGAGACGATGGCTACCAACGATACCGTTACGTGGGTTAAGTATAATTTCACGATGCGCGATATGACGGGTAATGTCGTTTTCTCGCGTTATGAGGATATCGCCAAGTGGCAGGGCACCTTCACCAAGTACACCCACTACGTCCCTGACTATATCGTTTGTGGTGAATATGCGTCAAATCTGCTTGAAGGTACTCACTACCTGATGCGCAACACGATGACCAAGCCCGACGGTACCAAGTTCAAGATCCATAAGGGCACAAAGGGTACGATCTATATACCCTCGGATTTGGCCTATGGTGCTACGGGTACCAGCAACGACGCCGGTTATGGTGGTCAGTTCTCGTTGAATGGCAGTGTGCCTTCGATCATCGACTTCGAGATTATGCACGTAACCAAAGACCCCGTGAAGGATGAGGAGAAGGAGGTCGATGAGTTCATTGCAGGCGATGCAGGTTGGAAGCCTGCTAATGATACGCTCGACTACCTCTATCTCGATAAGAAGTTCCGTCTGCCGGAGGGTGAGACCGCATACAAGGGCGACTCGATTAAGATTGACTCGACCATAAAGATCTGGTATGTAGGTAAATTCCTCGATGGTTTTGTCTTCGATACCAATATCGACTCGATCAAGCGTCGCGTCTATGGCGAGGTGCAGAGCGTTGGTGAAGCGTTGGAATTTACTATGAAGGAGAATGGCGAGAGTGCCGATGAGAGTGGTGATGCAGGTTCGGGCTATATCAATGCGTGGAACTACACTATTCCGCACCTGTTGAAGGGCCAGTGGGCGCGTATCGTTGCTACGTCGTTCTACTGCTACGGCAGTTCGGGTATGTATCGTAACGGTGCGGCTTCAACAACCAGCTCGGCTGATTATGCCTATATGAATATGGTGAATAACGCATATTACAGCCAATACTAT
>JAZUPN010000079.1:0-10931 GCA_045605245.1 Alistipes sp.
AATTCGAGGGGGTGTTCGGGGTGCGACTGGTCAGCGATCTGACCGTCAACTGTCAGCTTGTAATCTACCGCTACAAATTTGTTCTGTTCTACTTTCATTGTGCTAAATTGTTGTTTATTAAGTATTTGTAATGTTTTCGTAAGCCTTAACCTTGCGCGCGACGTGCCGTCGCGGTTGCAATTCTGACCCACCCCCAAACCCCCGCCTCAGGCAGGGGCTTAGCCGCTTACGCGGCGGGTTGCGAGCCAATCGGTCTGTGCAAAGTTAATCTACTTTTCTGTATTTACCAGATAAATTAGTTGCCTATCCAATTCAATTCCTCAAATCGTAATTCTCAATTGTGAATTGTGAATCAAGTCCTTACAACTCCTTACAGGTGCAAACCAAGTTACGGTCGCCGTAGCCGTTGTCAATCTTCGACACGTAGGGGAAGAACTTGCTCTGCTTAACCCATTCGAGCGGGAATACCGCTTGCTCGCGGGTGTAGGGGTGCGACCACTCGCCCGCCAGTTCGACAGCCGTATGGGGTGCATTCACAATCGGGTTATCGGTCGTGTTTCCACTCTCGGCCACAGCCTCGCATTCGCGTTTGATCGAGATCATTGCCTCGATAAAGCGATCCATCTCGGCCTTCGGCTCACTCTCGGTCGGCTCGATCATAAATGTATCGTGCACGGGGAACGAGAGGGTAGGAGCGTGGAAACCGTAGTCCATCAATCGACGCGCCATATCGCCCGTATCAACGCCATAGAGCTTCTTGAATTCGTGCAGGTCGAGGATCATCTCGTGTCCTACGCGGCCATTCTCGCCCGTATAATAGGTGCGGAACTCCTTCGACAGAGCCGCCGACATATAGTTTGCATTGACGATAGCCATCTCGGTAGCCTCGCGCAGACCGCTCTCGCCGAGCATCTTGATATAACCATAGGTGATAGGCAACAGCATTGCGCTACCCCAGGGGGCCGACGAAACGGCAGTGATACCCTCTTCGCCACCGGTTTCAACCAACGAGTGCGAGGGGAGGAACTTCGCCAAGTGAGCAGCCACGCAGATCGGACCAACACCCGGACCACCGCCACCGTGAGGCATTGCGAAGGTCTTGTGGAGGTTCAAGTGGCAAACGTCAGCGCCGATATAACCGGGGTTGGTCAAACCTACCTGTGCATTCATATTTGCACCGTCCATATATACCTGACCACCAGCGTCGTGCACTGCATCAACGATCTCGCGTATGCGACTCTCAAATACGCCGTGGGTCGAGGGATAGGTAACCATCAAACCGCACAACTCGCTGCTATACTGCTCGGCTTTTGCCTTCAAATCTTCAACGTCGATATTGCCATTTGCATCGCACGCTACCGTTACGATCTTCATACCTGCCATAGCTGCCGATGCGGGGTTGGTACCGTGTGCCGATGCGGGAATCAGTACGATGTTACGGTAACCCTGACCGCGATGTTGGTGATATGCGCGAATAACCATCAGACCTGCATACTCTCCCGCAGCACCCGAATTGGGCTGCAACGAGCAGGCTGCAAAGCCCGTAATGGTTGCCAAATCGTTCTCCAAATCCTCGATCATCATCTTGTAGCCCTCGACCTGATCGGCGGGAGTGAAGGGATGAACATCAGCAAAACCCGAAAGGCTCAACGGCTGCATAATTGCTGCCGCATTCAGCTTCATTGTGCACGATCCGAGCGATATCATACTGTCAGCCAACGATATATCGCGGTGCTCCAAACGCTTGATGTAGCGCATCAAATCGCTCTCGCAACGATACTTATTGAAAACGGGCTCGGTCAGAATCGCGCTCTCGCGTGCCAATTCGGCGGGGTAGTAGTTTGCACTTGCTGCCTTAACCGTCTTGGGAGCCTTGCGACCCTTTGCCAATGCGAAGATCTCGACAACGGTTGCGATCTCCTCGTCGGTTGTAACCTCGTCGAAGCTCATACGCACGCCACCCGAAGCGGGATAGAAGAAGTTGATACCGCGCTCCAATGCCAACGACTGCACAACGGCAGCATCAACATCGGTAACCTCGATCGTATCGAAGAACGAACGGTGCAACAGCGTGCAACCCAGAGCCTCCAAAGCCTCGGCAACGGTTGCAGCAGCCGAATGGATATGCTCGGCAATGCGACGCAGACCCTCGGCACCGTGATAAACTGCATAGAAACCAACCATCGAAGCCATCAACGCCGAAGCGGTACAGATGTTCGATGTAGCGCGCTCGCGCTTGATATGCTGCTCGCGCATTTGCAGAGCCATACGCAGGGCCTTGTTACCCAAACGATCGACACTTACGCCGATGATTCGACCGGGCATATTGCGCTTAAACTCCTCGCGTGTAGCCATATAACCTGCGCTCGGACCGCCGAATCCCATCGGAGTACCCATACGCTGCGTACCACCAACGGCGATGTCTGCGCCCCACTCTGCGGGAGCTTTCAACAGTACGAGCGACATCAAATCGCTAACAGCCGTAACCAATGCACCTGCCTCGTGAGCCTTTGCGGTGAAGTTCTCGTAGTTGCGTACCTCACCGTCGGCAGCGGGGTATTGTACCATTGCACCGAACTCGCGGCCGGTGAATTCGTATTCGTCAAAATTGTCGCAGATGATCTCGATGCCGAAG
This sequence comes from Alistipes sp., assembly GCA_045605245.1. Taxonomy (GTDB): domain Bacteria; phylum Bacteroidota; class Bacteroidia; order Bacteroidales; family Rikenellaceae; genus Alistipes. The sequence goes on from JAZUPN010000079.1 coordinate 2,636, forward strand.
GGTTCGCTACGGGTGAGCAGAACGTCCATAGTCTGCGGGAAGAGCTTCTCATCAACAAACAGAGCGTTGCGACCCTGCTTTACGGCCTCGCGCGAACGCAGTGCGAACATCATCAGCATAGCCTCTGCCGCAGCGGTTGCCTCGTCGAGCAGCGAGCAGTTGCCGATCTGCATACCTGTCAGCGAGATAATTGCAGTCTGGTAGTTGAGCAGAGCCTCCAAACGACCCTGCGAAATCTCGGCCTGATAGGGGGTGTATGAGGTGTACCAAGCGGGATTTTCGAATACGTTACGCGAAATTGCAGCGGGCACGGCCGAAGGGTAGTAGCCCATACCGATAAACGAACGCAGGGGGCGATTGCGCTCTGCGAGCGAACGAATCAGCTGTGCGAATTGGAATTCGCTCATACCCTCTTTGGGCAGTGCGAGGGGCTTGCGCAGACGGATTGACTGCGGAATTACTTGCGAAATAAGTTCTTCGCGGCTCTCAACGCCGATAACGTCGAGCATCTCTTTGAGTTGTGTAGCATCCGGGCCGATGTGGCGTGATGCAAATCTATCGAATGACATAGATATAATGATTGTTAAAATTTTGCAAAAACTAACAAAGTACGATACAAATTTACCTAATTTTTTTCGGTTTGTATCGTACTTTGTCAAAAATCTTACGCGCGCGAGTCGTTTTTGCTACATTTGCCACGTAGGTTTGGGCTCTTTGCCCTTTTGGAGTTGCTGCCAGAATTTGCGCAGACGCTCCACCTGTGTATGAAACAACTCCTCGTTCATCATAATAACGTAGGCATTGAGTGCCGAGTGGAGGTAGTTGATCGTAGTAACTGCGTATTCGGACTTAATTCCCTCTTTTTGAGCGAGTTCAATGCTTAAAATAATCTGGTTTTTAACCATCTTTTCAACCAAATCGACGACCTTGTGGCTATATCCTGGGTGCAGTACCGACTGGATAACAAAGCGGTCATACATTATATTTTTGATTGTCAGTTTCTCGACATTATTGATGTAGTCGATAAAGGTCAGATTCTTATCTTTACGCAATAATTCGAGCTCGTCGATAAGCGATTGGTAGTAGAAACGGATGGTGTCTATAACGATCTGGTCGCGGCTCTCGAACATCTCGTAGATGAACGACGAACTGATGCCCGACTCGACAATCAGCGAACGCATCGATGTCTTATCGAGTCCGTGCTTGGCAAATGTATTCAGAAAACTCGTAAGAAGATGTTTTCTGCGTAGATTTCTATCAACGGTCATAGTTTTAGGTTTAGTACTTTTAGGTTTTAGGTGTATGGTTTTAAGTCAATTTTCGGTTTATAAATGCTTTTTTCTAAATGTTTGTTTGTTGTTAAAGTTGCTATTTGGATTGGTTTATTAAATGCTCCGATAATGATTTATTGATTAATACTTAAAACTGCTGCCGCCGATAAACTCTCTCAAAATCGAGGTGGGCGGAATCTCCGCAGAGTCGATCGGTAGGAAATTATCGAGGAATTTCAAAAGGCGTTTTGCCTCCGAGAATTCGGGAACTGTGTTGGGCACTTCGCGCAACTTAGGCTCGATAAATTGACGCAGTACCGAAATCTCATAAAACAATGAGCTATTGAACATTACATCGGCATTCTCCTGATAGGGGAAGATATGCTTATCCTCACCGCGACGTACGCTCTGCCAGCGTTTTATGGTCGCTTCGGCATTCGCACCGCGAGCGTAATAGTCGCGCGTGATGCGTCGAATCAGACGGTTGTCGGTTGTTGCAATACGTGAAACATTATCCATCGAAATCGAGGTGAGTGCTGAAATGTAAATTTTGAACTTCATCTTTTCATCGACATCGGCCGTGAGCTTCGGATTCAAACCGTGAATACCCTCGATAACCAAAATCGATCGTTCGTCAAGTTGCAACGGCTGTTCGTACCATTCGCGCAGGCCGGTGATGAAATTGAACTTTGGCACCTGCACACTTTCGCCATTCAACAGCTTGTTCAACTGCTCGTTGAACAGTGCGATGTCGATTGCCTCCAAAGCCTCAAAGTCGTAGTCGCCATTCTCGTCGCGCGGGGTATCGGCACGATTGACAAAGTAGTCATCGAGCGAGATTGTAACGGGTCGCAGTCCGAGGATACGCAGCTGAATACCAAGTCTTTGAGCAAATGTTGTTTTGCCGCTCGATGAAGGCCCCGAAATCAATACGATACGCGCTCCGCGCGAAATATTTGCGTCGTATATCGCATCGGCAATGGCTCCGAGTTTCTTTTCGTGGAAGGCCTCGGCGATCTTGATCAATTCGCCACCTTCGCCGTTGAGAATCTTCGTGTTGAGTGATCCGATATTCTGCACACCCATAACCTCGACCCAATCCTTGTATTCGGAGAAGATGTCGAACATCTTGTCCTGCGGCACGACGCCTTCGAGCTGTGAAGGATTGGTGCGCTGCGGTATGGCCAAATGGATTCCGTTGTAGTAACGGCTGATGTCGAACAGATGTATGTAACCCGTCGAGGGGGCGAGTGCTCCATAGAAGTAACCTGCCATATCGGCCATACGATAGACATCGGCGAAAAGGCGCGGGCGAGTGCGCAGCAGGGCGATTTTATCCTCGAAACCGAGCTTCGAATAGATCTCCTCGACCTCGGATGCGGGCAGATGTTCGCGCACGATAGGAATATCTGCGGCGATGATGTCCTCCATACGGAGTTTGATGTTCTCGATCTCGTCGTTCGAAAGTTCGTCGCGGCCCTCAATTTCGCAGTAGAAACCCTTCGAAACGGAGTGGCGTATCGAGAAACTATTTTCGGGATAGAGATCGTGCACCGCTTTATGCATTATAAAGAATAGCGTGCGCTGATACACGCGCGTACCTTCGAAATGGGTGATGTCGATAAATCGTACCGATATAGGCTTGAATATCTTATAGTTCAGCTCCTTGATTCGGTTATTTACATAAGCGGCGAGGATTGGATTCTGACCGCCCAGCTGAATCATATTCACAACGTCGAGCAGCGAAGTGCCGATGTTGACAGCTATCTCGGAGCCTGTATTTTCGCAAATAATTTTTATGACAGGTGTCATCTGTTTTTCGTTTTCGGTTAAAAATGCTTGCTACAAATTTGCAAAAAAAATTCTGTATTTGCTATCAATTCACGAAAAAAATGTAACTTTGACGAGCAAAAAACACTTTTTTTCTATAAAAAATTGAAATTTTACTTATGAAACGATCGTTTTTTACCATTATTGCATTACTCGTTGCAATATTCGTTGTTTCGTGTTCGCCGTCGGAAACTCGTCGCGTGGTGATCCTCTCGACAAACGATATTCACGGTGCGATTCAGCAATTTCCGCGCCTGGCTACGGCGGTGGCTGCGTGTCGTGATACGGTTGAGGTTATTATGGTTGATGGCGGCGACCGATGGACGGGTAATGCCTATGTCGATAAGGCCGAGCATAAGTGCCTGCCGGTAATCGAGATGATGAATGGTATCGGCTACGATGTGGCAACACTCGGCAATCACGAATTCGACTATGGACAGGAGCTGCTCCGCGAACGTATCTCGCAGTCCGAATTTGAGGTTATTTGCGCCAATATGGAGTCGTGCGGCTCGGAACTGACCGTGCCTGCAACGACAATCATCGAGCGCGGAGGTATCAAGTTCGGTTTTGTGGGCGTTGTAACCAACTTCGCGGGCGGTTATCCCGATGGTCAGAAGACCAACTTCGAGGGCCTGACCTTCCCCTCGCCCTTTGAGAAGGCTGTCGAATTGCAGTCGCTCAAAGAGCAGTGCGATGTGCTGGTGCTGGTGTCGCATCTGGGCGATGATATGGATCGCGTTTTGACAGTCGATGCTACCGAATATGATCTGATCATCGGCGGCCATACCCATACGGTACTGACAGAGGGTCAGGAGTATAACGGCACTCTTATCACTCAGACGGGTAAGAGCCTGAAAAATATCGGTGTTACGGTTGTCGAGATGCAGGGTAAGAAGATTACCCGCCTTGAAAATCGCCTTGTGGCATTGGCTGACTATGTCGAAGATGAGGAGGTCAAGGCTGCCGTTGAGGTATATTACCAAGACCCCTATTTGAGTGCTCCTATCGGCTCATCGAAGATTCAACTCTCGAAGGTCGGTCTTGCCAATTTTATGGCCGAGTCGATTGCGAAACGCTCGAAGTCGGATGTCGGTCTGTACCACTTTGGCGGTGTGCGCATTGATTCGCTGCGCAAGGATGGCATCAGCATCGGCGATGTTTTCACTTTGGAACCTTTCAGCAGTACGATCTACACCGCGCAGATGACTACCGATGAGATTCGCCAGATGATTATCAATAAGTTTAACGATTCGGTCAATCCGAAGGAGTCGCACCGCCCCGATATCAACCCCTACGGTACAAGTTACACGATTGTAACAGATGTCGAAGGTGAGGCTATCGATGTGCAGTTTTCGACACTCAAAGAGGGCCGCACCTATAAGGTTGCGATGGGCGACTATATGTACAAGAATTACAACTTCCCGAAGAATGGAGCGTATGAGGCAACGGGTATCCTCGTAACAGATGTTATCCTTGACGAATTGCGTCACCACTCGCCCTTGAAATACACCAACGAGGAGCGAATCTGGATTGTTGAGGAGGAGTAGTTTATAATTCACAATTCACGATTTACAATTCACAATTAAAGCCGCGCTCGGTTTGGGCGTGGCTTTTCTTTATTCAGGATTCAAGATTCAAAATTCAAGATTCAAGAATCAAGACGCACTCCCCGAAGGATGCGGCTTTTTGTTTTGAGGATTTGTCCAAGTCCTATGGCTGGGGTGGTCGCTCAAAGGACGAGATACGGAACTTGACGATTTCAAATCAAATCGCTTTCGCGCCAGCGAAAAAATCTCTGTAAATAGTTGTAAATCCGAAAAATAGTTTGTATATTTGTGCGCTTTTTCGACGGCGTACGCGCGTACGTAAGTGCAAACGTCTGTCCGCCAAAGAGTTAAATTAATTTATTGTCAAACTTTTAACGAGTGATTGTATCACAAAAATTTTTATGGTAGAAAACAAAATGGTAGTCGCAAACGAGAATTTCGATTGGAACGCATTCGAGAATGAGCTCGATCTGTATGATCGTTCGAAAGAGGAGATCGCAGGTTCGTATGACCAGACCCTGTCGAAGGTACAGGTAGGTGAGGTTGTTGAGGGTACCGTAGTGGACATCAACAAGCGCGAAGTTGTCGTTAATATCGGCTACAAGAGCGAGGGTATTATCCCCGTAGGCGAGTTCCGCTACAATCCTGAGCTGACCGTTGGTGAGAAGGTTGAGGTTTATGTAGAGAGCGCCGAGGACAAGAAGGGCCAGCTGTTGCTGTCGCACAAGAAGGCTCGTCAGCTCAAGTCGTGGGATCGCGTTAACCTCGCTTTGGAGAACGACGAGATCATCAAGGGCTATATCAAGTGCCGCACCAAGGGCGGTATGATCGTTGATGTATTCGGTATCGAGGCATTCTTGCCCGGTTCGCAGATCGACGTTAAGCCCATCCGTGATTACGACTTCTACGTTGACAAGACTATGGAGTTCAAGGTTGTTAAGATCAACCAGGAGTTCCGCAACGTAGTTGTATCGCACAAGGCTCTGGTTGAGGCAGAGTTGGAGGCACAGAAGAAGGAGATTATGTCGAAGTTGGAGAAGGGCCAGATCTTGGAGGGTGTTGTTAAGAACATCACTTCGTATGGCGTATTCATCGACTTGGGCGGTGTTGACGGTCTGATCCACATCACCGATCTGTCGTGGGGTCGTGTAAATCACCCTGAGGAGATCGTAGAACTCGATCAGAAGCTCAACGTTGTTATCCTTGACTTCGACGATCAGAAGAAGCGCATCGCTTTGGGCTTGAAGCAGCTGACCGCACATCCCTGGGAGGCTTTGAACGCAGACTTGAAGGTAGGCGACAAGGTTAAGGGTAAGGTAGTTGTTATGGCTGACTACGGTGCATTCGTTGAGATCGCAGCAGGCGTAGAGGGTCTGATTCACGTATCGGAGATGTCGTGGAGCCAGCACCTGCGTTCGGCACAGGAGTTTATGAAGGTAGGCGACGAGATCGAGGCAGTAGTTCTGACTTTGGATCGCGAGGAGCGCAAGATGTCGCTCGGTATCAAGCAACTGACTGCTGATCCCTGGGCTGCAATCGAGACCAAGTATCCCGTTGGCAGCAAGCACACTGCAAAGGTTCGCAACTTCACCAACTTCGGTGTATTCGTTGAGATCGAGGAGGGTATCGACGGTCTGATCCACATCTCGGATCTGAGCTGGACCAAGAAGATCAAGCACCCCGCAGAGTTTACTCAGATCGGTGCAGAGATCGAGGTTGTAGTTTTGGAGATCGACAAGGAGAACCGTCGTTTGAGCCTCGGCCACAAGCAGTTGGAGGAGAACCCCTGGAACGAGTTCGAGCAGCAGTACGCTGTTGATACTGTTCACGAGGGTACCGTTAAGGAGTTGACCGATAAGGGTGCAGTTGTAACTCTGTCGGAGACTATCGAGGGCTTCGCTCCTGCACGCCAGTTGGTAAAGGAGGACGGTACTTCGGCAAAGGTTGGTGAGACCCTGTCGTTCAAGGTTATCGAGTTCTCGAAGGCAACCAAGCGTATCACTTTGTCGCACAGCCGTCTGTTCGAGGAGGCAAAGCGCGCTGAGGAGAAGGCCGAGAAGAAGGCTAAGGCTGAGGCTGCTGAGGCAACCAAGTCGTCGGTTAAGAAGATCAACGCTTCGGTAGAGAAGACTACCTTGGGTGATATCACTTCGCTGGCTGAGTTGAAGGCTCAGATGGAGAAGGACGCTGAGTAACATCAGTCCGAGGGTAGCGAACTAAGTTGGCAGGTGGAGGTTCAACGAGGGAGTATTGATTGTAAGACGTAGTAATTGCGGACGACAATGAGCTTTCGAGTAACCATACTTGGCAGTAGTTCGGCAAAACCCACACCCGATAAACATACCTCTGCTCACGCACTCAATGTGCGTGAGCAGTTTTTTTTGATAGATTGCGGCGAGGATACCCAGCGACAATTGATCCGTTATGGTATTAATCCGCTAAAAATCAATGCCGTATTTATTACGCACCTGCACGGCGACCACCTCTATGGCCTATTTCCGTTGATCTCGACAATGGGGTTGTACGGCCGCCGAACACCGCTGAAAGTGTTTGGCCCGAAACCGTTAGACGAAATTTTGGAGGCGCACTTCAAATATTTCGATACGGAGCTGCCCTATGAGGTGCAATTCTGCGAAGTGAATACACGAGCCGAGAAGGTTGTCTTCGAAACGTCGTATATGACCGTCGAGACCATTCCGCTGCGCCATCGAGTTCCCTGCTGTGGCTACCTGTTCCGCGAGAAGGAGCCCGAACTCAATATCGAGAAGTGGGCGATCGAACGCTATGGATTGGGTATCGCGCAAATTGCAGCGGCAAAGCGAGGTGAGGATCTGACATTGGAGGATGGAACGTTGCTCCCTGCGGCGGAGATTACATATAGACCATTCCGCCCGCGCGCGTATGCGTATTGTAGCGATACGCAATATTCGGCAAAGGTGGCGCGTATAGTGAGTGGGGTGGATCTGCTCTATCACGAGGCAACATACGCCGATATCGAGCGTAAAGTGGCACATCAGCGTGGCCACGCGACGGCATTACAGGCGGCAAAAGTGGCATCGATGGCCGGTGTCGGAAGATTGATCATTGGCCATTTTTCGGCGCGATATAAAGATGAACGAGTGCTTTTGGACGAGGCGCGAACGCTCTTCGAAGCTACGGAGTTGGCAGTGGAGGGTCGCACGTTCGAGATCCCAAAGCAAAAATAGAGATAATAGTTATGATCAAAACAGTTATATTCGATTTTGGAGGCGTCGTGGCGCACTTTATTCGTGAGGGTGCAGTGCGTCGTTTCGAGCAGTTGGGATTGGCCGATGCCGATTCGCAGCTGGATCACTATTGCCAAAATGGCATTTTCCTCGAATTGGAGAGTGGCGCAATTACTGCCGAGGGCTTTCGTGCTCGTTTGAGCGAGATGTGTGGTCGCGAGGTGAGCCACGACGAGGCTCGTTGGGCTTGGCTCGGATTCTTTACCGAAACCCCGACCGCAAAATTGGATTATATCGCTGCGTTGCGTCCGCGCTATCGTACCTATGTATTAAGTAATACCAATCCATATATTATGAGTTGGGCTCGTAGTGCGGAGTTGTCGGAGCAGGGCCGACCGCTGGATGACTATTTTGATGAGATTTTTGCCTCGTATGAGTTGGG
>JAZUPN010000080.1:0-6669 GCA_045605245.1 Alistipes sp.
ATACAGCAACATCAAGATCGAGTACCTGCTGATCAACTAAGTCGGGCGATGTGTGCCCGCTTATAATCACGCCTCGGCGGGGCGTGTCATCATTGGCGGGTCGCCCTTTGGGCGAGCCCCCCACCCGCCAAAGATGAGCCGGCCAAAGCACACCGCACGAACACACAAAAAAATAGTCCGACCCCGCCATTGGGATCGGACTATTTTTTCGCCCTCGTGCGAAAGATCGTCGCAGGGCAGAAAATCCGCTTGCTCGTTTAGATCGAGATATCGAGAATCTCGAAATGCAAAGTGCCGGCGGGCACCGTAACATCAACGTGCTCACCCTTCTTTTTACCCAGCAGAGCCTTGGCGATAGGCGTACCGATTGCCAGCTTACCCTCGCGCAAGTTAGCCTCGTTCTCCGAAACGATGGTGTAGGTTACCTGCTTACCGTTGTTGTGGTTCATCAAGGTTACCTTGCTGAGAATCTGAACCTTGCTCTTGTCGATCTTCGACTCGTCGATCACGCGCGAGTTGTTCAGCGTAGCTTCGAGCTTGGCGATTCGCATCTCCAACATACCCTGCGCCTCACGTGCTGCATCGTACTCGGCATTCTCCGACAGGTCGCCCTTGTCGCGCGCCTCGGCGATCGCAGCCGAAATGGCCGGACGCTCAACCGAACGCATATGATCCAACTCGTCTTTGAGCTTTTTGTAGCCCTCTTCGGTCAGATAGATAATCTCATTTGCCATTTTGACTTTGGTTTTATAAAAGTAAAAAAAATATGAATCCCGACCTTTCGGCCGGAACCCAACACATTTTTGATATGGCAAAGGTAGGAATTAATTTTGATATTGCAAATTTTTTTCATATATTTGCAACAGACGATATTGTCGCAACATCAAAAATGCAAACACTATGAAAAGAGTTACTCTTATTAGTGTAGCATTAGCATCCGCTACACTATGGTTGGCAGGCTGCCAACGCGAACCTATTGTTCAACCCGTAGCCAAATCCGATAAGACAATCCCCTCTTATCACGTTCCGAGAGAGAAGGCTCTCGCGGAACTTAACGCATTTCTTGCCGATGTGGATGCGGATAATATCACCCGCGGTGGCAAAGTACGTCAGATTAAAGAGGTAATGCCTATTCTTGGCGATAAATTCAGCAACACTACTCGTGTTTCAGAGGACGAGGCCGCTGCTGCAATTGACACCCTGCTCTATATGGTTAATTTCGAAGATGAGGAGGGTTATGCAGTCCTTTCCGCAGTCGATTTCCTTGCGCCGATTATAGCCGTAATGGACGAAGGTAATGCAGATTCGACATTAATAGATCAGATCACAGACCCTGATCATTTTGTAGTTATCGAGGAAGATGACTGCGGCATTGACTATTATGAAGATGAATTAGCAGAAGAAGGTATAGATACTACTAATTGGGGAGTAATAATTAATCCCATAATCCCTACTGGTCCCACGAATAACTCAACTGCATTAACGCGGTCAAGCGAAACTGTTAATGCAATAGACAATAAACTTAAATTTGTATTACATACCCTGAATGATTATTGCGAATTTATGCTTATTGAGCGTAATGATAACAACCCTGAAGGTAATGGTGGAGGATCGAATAATGGATCAGGAGGTGCTTCTGGTGATGATGGGGGCAATACTCAGACTCCACAAGATGCCATAATAATAAGTCAGGTACAACCAATGTTACAAACAATTTGGCATCAGTTAGCCGACTTTAATGAATTATGTCCCCAAGCATTAACATATACCGTAGCAAATGGAGGACATAAACCTGTTGGGTGTTCAGCTATTGCTTTAGGTCAAGTAATTGCCTATAACAAATATCCACTTTCATTAGGCGCAGCATATATACCTAATTGGAATATAATATCGCAAGTTACTAGCGAATCTACACCTACTGAAATATTTCATGTGGCTAAACTATTAGCTCGTTTAGGAGATAATGAATACATTGATATCGACTACCAAGAAACAAAATCTTCGGCAACAATGAATCGGGTTAAACGAGCAATGATCGCTTTGGGTTATGAGAATGTAAGTAAATTTTGCGGCTATCGAGAAAGTGAAATTATAGCATATCTAAATACGAATAAACCTTTCATTATCGGTGCTACAAGCCCTAAAAATTTAAGTGGAGATGGCAAAAAACACGGACACGCTTGGGTGATTGATGGATATATCAAACGTTTACGCAACAATCAAGTTGAAACAATGATGCATTGCAATATGGGCTGGGATGGTTTATATGACGGCTACTATGCATCCGGTATCTTTGACACAACAAAGATAACTGATGAGAACGGAGAAACTATTAATATCACTGCAACCGACAGCAATAAACGCAAATATTGCAAATATTATCGTTCAATACGATACGACAAACCTAATACCTTCAACTAATAGTTAGCGTTATGAAAAAGTTTGTATTAATAATTGCAAGTCTATTATGGCTATGTAGTTGCGAATTGGCTACAACATTTGAATACGATTTCGATTCTTTTGTAACAGCATACTATGAATATGCTAACATTGAGGTTGTGGTTAACAATGGTCCAGAGGTTCTTGTTTGCCCCAAAATAGGCGAAATATACTCTGAACAATCTTCGGATCCCCAGATCAAAGCTCGCTTTGATGAATTGGCTAATTCATATAACGATCTAAATTATAACAAAAAACACGTTGGAGCTCAACCTTTCCACTATCCCAACTTGATGGCAATTGAGAATATTGCCAAAATCGATATTATTTGTATTGAAGATATTGACGAGAGCCACAAAGCGGGCGAATCAGTTGCTGATCTGTTTACATTTAATACTGTTAGTCCATTACGTTTTATTCAAAGCGGATATACCTATCTGCTTGATGAGAACAGCAGTAATCACTCTAATGGCTATTTCAAACTCTATTATGAGCCGATATTAAAACCATTGGATGAAACGACATCAAGTGATCTGTATATGATCGGGAATGGCGAATATATTAACAATATGCTATTTTATCTAACGCCAAAGGATGTCAATAATTGCCCCGCTTTGGGCAAGAAATTACGTCTTACTCTGAATTACGATAATCAGCACCCGATTTCGAAAGATTTCGTTTTCGAAAAAGGCGAATATTAATCCATCCGACCGATAGACAAGCCGAGCCGACCTCCATTGCGGGGTCGGCTCGTTGTTTTGGGGCGATTGACGAGAATAGTTTCAATATTCCAAAATTTTTCGTATCTTTGTTTGGCTGACTCCTCGGTCGAGGCACGAAATATGCTTCGCTGCCGAGGACTAACGGCAGGTAACACAGAGCTAAATGGCAAGTATATTGAGTGTTATATTCTCGGTACTTTACACAATCGTCATCGTGGCGGTTATCGTAATGGTTATCGAGCAGCAGCGCGAACCCGTATGGAGTTTCGCGTGGATTATGGCTGTCATTTTTATCCCCGTAGCTGGTCTTTTGCTCTTCATTTTGTTCGGATTTCGCCCCGCGCGAAAACGCCTCGTCGCCCCGCCGCACATTGAACGCAGCGAACGAATACCGTTCATCACCCTGCTCGAAAACAACTCCGACGCAAGGCTCACCCTGCATAACGACCTCGAAGTGTTGCACAATGGCGACCGCACCTTCTCGTCGATTGCTGCGGCTCTGGCATCGGCACGCGAGTCGATACACATCGAATACTACATCTTTTGCGAAGATAAGGTGGGCAACTATATCGCCGAGCTGCTCGAAAAGAAGGCCCGCGAGGGTGTCGAGGTGCGACTGATTTTCGATGCCGTTGGCAGCTGGAAATTGAGCAAAGAGTTCATTTCGCGTCTGCGGGCAAGCGGTGTCGAGGTGGGTCGTTTTTCGCCCATTTCGTTCCCCTATTTCACTCACTATCTGAACTATCGCAACCACCGCAAAATCGTCGTTGTGGATGGCCGAATAGCATATACGGGTGGCATTAATATTGCAGAACGGTACCTCAAAGGCGATACGATGGGGCTCTGGTACGATGTCCATCTGCGCATCGAGGGCGAGGCCGTAGCCGACTTCCAGCGAATGTTCCTCTCGGATTGGGCTCTGGTCAGCGGGCAGACGCTCAACGACAAGCGATATTTCCCCGCCCCAACGGCGACAAATCGCGCACCGATGCAGGTGGTAGGTTCGAGCGTAAGTTCACGTTGGTCGGCAATCTCGCAGGCATTTTTTGCCGCCATTACGGGTGCCGCACGAACAATCACAATATCGACACCCTACTTCATCCCTTCGACATCGCTGCTCGAAGCGTTGAAGGTGGCGGCATTGAAGGGCGTAGAGGTGCGAGTGGTAATTCCTGCACGTTCGGACAGCCGATTGGTGCATTGGGCGACCTGCTCGTTTGTCGATGGGTTGCTCGCCGCAGGAGTGAAGGTCTATCTCTACACCGCAGGCTTCCTGCACTCGAAACTGATCACCGTCGATGGTCGTATGGCATCGGTCGGCACGGCAAATATGGACATCCGTTCGCTCGAAGATAACTCTGAGGTGTCGGCATTTATCTATGACCGCGAGGTGGTTGCGCAGATATCCGAGACGCTCGATGAGTATATAGCCCATTCGCGCCGCGTAATGCCCGACGAGTGGTACTCGCGCCCGCAGGGACAGCGTTTCGTCGAGGCTATGTCGCGACTGCTCAGCCCGCTGTTCTAACACGTTGGACTCGACAGGGACACGCATTGCTATAAAAATCGGAGTGCAACGACGATTAGCCTCACCCCGAAGCTACCCCACCCCACAACTCTCAAATAATCGTGAAGAGGCCGATTATGGTTGAACCTCTAAAACTTTTGTACGATTATGAGAAAGCTTTTTCTATCGCTCTTTTTTGCGATTTTAATTGCCGCAAGTGCATCGGCACAGATATTTAAGATTGGTCTTCGTGGCGGTGTAAATATCACAAACAGCTCGTTTAATCAGATTTCGACGGGCGACTATCGAATCAACGGCTTAAAAAGCAAACCGGGTTATCAGATAGCCCTCGTCAGCCGCATCTCGATTCCCAAATTCGTTCAGATTTCGCCCGAATTACAGATGACGGCACACAACTATCGCTATCGCGTAAGCGGTGCATCGTCGGGGGAGGTAAAGATGAGCGTAAAGCGATTGGAACTACCTGTAACCGTTGGTTTTAACATCTCGGCGTTCAGGCTCTTCGGCGGCCCCGTCTTCCGCCTTGCACACTCCGAAAAGAGCGACAACAAACGTCTCGGATTGGAGGTAAAATACAACGACTCGGATGTGGCTCTGGTGGCCGGTGCGGGGCTCGATTTGGGCCGTTTCTTCGTCGATGCGCGCTACACGTTCTACCCCAAAAAGAGTCGAAACGAATTTATCATCGACCACACTCACCGAAAAGTGCAGATAAAAAACGACGGGATGTGGCAATTTTCGGCAGGATTCTTCTTTTAGCAACAAACACAAAAAAGCCGCGCTTTTTCGAGCGCGGCTAAATTTTGAATATTGGGTCCTGAATTATTACTTCTCCTCCGAGATAACAACGAAGGTCGGCACCACACGCTCAATGCGTTCGGGTCGCTTGCCGCCATCGCTGGGATGATTAACCAACTCGCCATCCCAATTAACAATTGCCGACGAACCGCCGCCATCGAGATTAACACCCTCTACCACACCAAGTTCCATCAGAAACTCTGCAAGTTCCGAGAGAGTACAGCCAACGCTGCCATTCATTCCGCGTCCATCGACAACCATAATAACCAACTTACCATCCTCGGTCAAGCCGATAGCCGTACGGTTGTGGCGTGCATTACCGCCAATCGTGAGATAATATGACTCGCCGAGCGAACTTTCTAACGACACATCCTTGCCATTCTTAACCAGCATCGGGCCTGCTGCAACAGCATCGACAACCTGCCAGGGATAGGAACCGAGCTGACCCACTGCGGGCGGAACGGGCGAATAGCGACGCAACGAGTCATCGTTACCGACAGCGAAGGGATAGACGTAGGGGTGAAGATCCTTATCGGGCTGGCAGTAGATCCATTGAGCCTCGTATGAGCCGTCGGGCATCTGACCAAAAGCGGCGTGAATCGGAAAGACCTCGACCTTCTCGCCTGCGGGATTACGGCGCGTTACCGAACGAACATCAGCAGCTGCAACTTTACCCTCATCCATCAGCAGGCTGACCGATTCGAGCGTACGCATATTGAAGAATCCGGCATTGGCAACCACAACGGGCTTACCCTCGCCATACTCCGACCAAGCGGCATAGAGTTTCGAGGGAGTGGTACCGCCCTCAACCTCAACGGCATTGAACTGCAACTTTTTATTTGCTTTCTGGTCAATGACAAATGCAAACCAGACATAGGGTTTTCCGTCGGCGTGATTAGCGCGACGTTCGATAAATTTCACACCTTTGGGGGCACGTGCAGCAGCGGGAACGAGCAGCAACACAAGAATCAAGGTTGTAAGTAGTCGTTTCATAGTATTTTTGTGTTATTTAATTGATTTTGCGTCAAAAGCTAAATTTTCCGATATAAAGTTAGCGAAAAGCGAGCGAACTATTTGCAAACATAAATAAAATTTATAACTTTGTTATTCGAAATAAGATTTAACCCAACTTTCAGCTATGACCATCATCCAACTCGAATACCTGTTGGCTGTCGCCAACTG
>JAZUPN010000081.1:0-10483 GCA_045605245.1 Alistipes sp.
GCTATCTGCTCGGTGTCGGCATCTGATACCGAACGCAAAATTTCGATAGTTATCTCGCTCATAATCAACGTGCAAAATTAATGATTGTATCGGCGCACAATTGTGCCTCCTCGATGAATCCCATATGTCCCGCCTGCTCCAACCATACTACCTCGGCCTGCGGGTGGCGGGCTACGACCGCCTCGGCACGTTCAGTGGGAATATAGTCGTCATTGCGACCAAATATAAATAGTTGAGGAACATTGAGTTTCGAGAGCATTTCGTTGCGGTCGGGGCGTGTGCCCATACCGCGTACAATGGCTACGATACCCTCGTCTTCGCACAGCAGAGCGATCTCGATACAATCCTCAATCTCATCGGCAAAACGCTTGCGATTCTGCTCGGCAAAACGACGCGCCGCAGCCTTGCGCACCAGCAACTCCTTGCGCCCTGCCACGATTGCATCGATTTCGCGCTGACGGTCGGCAGCCTTCTCTTCGGTGTCGCTGTTGGGCGTTGCGTGCAGTAGTACCAAGCCTGCCAACTTGTCGGCGTGTCGCTCGGCAAAAGCCAGAGCCACGTAGCCGCCCATCGAGTGGCCGACAAGCGTACCACGCTCCACGCCAAGCGCATCCAACGCATCGGCAACCGTATCGGCAAGGTACTCCATCGTATGTACTTCGCCCGTAACCAGCGAGATGCCGTGTCCGGGGAGGTCGAGCGTAATCACTCGCGTGTGAGGTGTGAGCAGATATGCAAACTCGTCCCATACGGTCATCGATTCCAGATAGCCGTGCAAGAGTACGATGCAACGCTCGCCAACCTGCGAGTCTGCGATGTGCAGGGCGGTGTCGCCCGCCATTATGAATTTTTCGATTAAAGCCATATCCGAAGATTCAGAATTCAAAATTCAAGATTCAAAATCGCTTTTGAGAGTGCGGCGAACTCTACTCTTCGTCGTCGTAATAGTCGCGAGCCGACTCGCGGGGACGATAGTCGTTCAGCTCTTCGTCGTCATCGTCGAAGCGACCGTAAAGGTTGTGGCGTTCTTTGCCGCTTTTGCGGATCGGGTCGAGTTTGTGGCTCTTTTTGCCATCGGCAGTCGAGTCAAAAGAGCGTAGGTCTTTGGTCTGTTTCATTCGTGTAGAATGTTCTATTCTTAAAAGTTGTAGTGCAATGTTAGCAATTTTTTTGCAAAGTTGATGCATCCTGCCCGAAAAAAACGAATCAAGCGGTCGAATATGTCCAACATCTCGAAAGTTTTTATTACTTTTGTATTTTAGATAAATTCGCAAACAGCTATGCTAAAAGAGATCGCCCTTCACCGTTCGGTTCGCCACTTTCTATCGCGCGAGATCGCGCCTGAGGTGCTGACCGATATTCTGCAAGCGGCTACTCACGCTTCGACAGTCGGTAATATGCAGCTTTACAGCATCATCGTTACAATCGACAGCCGTGTGCGTGCCGAGTTGTCGTCTGGCAGCCTCGATGAGTCGGCAGCGATGGAGGCTCCTGTGTTGTTGATCTTTTGTGCCGATGTTCATCGCTTCTCGAAGTGGTGCCGTCAGCGCGATGCCAAGCCCGAATATGAGAATCTGATGTGGTATGCCCACGCTACGGCTGATGCGTTGCGTGCAGCCGAAAATGCGGCGTTGCAGGCCGAGTCTTATGGTCTGGGCATCTGTTTTATAGATACTGTTTTGCGCTCGGCCGACCGATTGGTCGAGTTGTTGGATCTGCCGCAGGGCGTGCTGCCAACGGCTGTATTGGCTCTGGGTTATCCGGCCGAAGAGCCCCCTTTGAGTGATCGATTGCCGATGGAGGCCATCGTGCATTATGACCGATATAACCGTATCACCTCGGCCGAGATTGACGAGTTGTGGGCCGAACGTGAGACCTCGGCACAGACTATGGAGTTGCTGAATCGCTACGGCGTGGAGAATCTGGCACGAATTTTCACGGAGTATCGCTATCCTGCTGCCGAGAATCTGAGCTCTTCGGAACGATATTTGGCAACATTGCGCGAACAGGGTTTCCTTGACGATAAAGAGTAATTAACGAAAGATGAAGCGTTTGAGTAGATTGATATGCCTGATTGCACTTGCAACGATTGTTGCGGGATGTAGCGTTACGCGCCATATTCCGCAGGGCGAATATCTGCTCCATAAGAATAAGGTTGAGGCCGACGAGGAGGTGCCGCGCGATGAGCGAATTACGGCCGATGAGATTGACCGTTACATTCGCCAACAGCCCAACAAGCGTTTCCTCGGAACGAACTTCTATCTTTGGACCTACTTCTCGGCCAATCCCGATAAGGAGAATTGGTGGAATAACCTCAAACGCCGCATTGGCGAGGCTCCCGTCTATCTTGATACGTTGCAGACCGAGCGTTCGGTGTCGAATATTAAGATCTTTATGGATTCGCGCGGATATTTCAACTCCAAGGCCTCGTATTCGATTGATACCACCTCGCGTCGTCGCGCCACTGTAACCTATCGCACCAAGCAGGGACAACCATATCGTATAGGCAATATCCGTTATCGTTTCCGCGATCGTTTCCTCGAACCGATTATTTTGGGCGATACGACCGAGTCGTTGTTGCATAGGGGTAATGTGTTGGACTTTACGGTGTTGGATAAGGAGCGTTCGCGTATCAGCACAATGCTGCGCGATAATGGCTATTTCAATTTTACCATTAACAATATCCTCTACGAGGTCGATACGACCGTTGGCGACTATCGCGCCGATGTTACGGTTGTCGTGCGCCAAAATCTGTCGGGATATAACGATCTCGGTCGCCCGATTTATGATAATAATACGGTCTATCGTCTGCGTAAGGTCAATCTGTTTGCCAATTACGACCCGACCATAGCGCGTAGCGACAGCAGTTTTATTCATCGATTGGATACGGTCGAGTATCGCGGCCTGAATATTATCTATGACGATAAACTCAATGTGCGCCCCAAGGTGTTGAGTCAGACCATCGACCTCTTCCCGAACCATCTTTTCAGTACGAAGAGCGTGCAGGATACCTACGACCGCATTATGCGTGTGGGATATTATCGTAGTGCCAATATTCAGTTTGAGGAGGATACAGCGACCAACCTCGATACAAAGGTGTCGTTTATCGGCACAAATGGTGCGGGTGTCGATCACTCGCTCTCGACCAAAGAGGGCTACTTGAATTGCAACATCTTCTGTACGCCTGCATTGCGACAGAGCTATAAGGTTGAGTTAGAGGGCTCTACGACATCGAGTTTCTATGGCTTGCGAGGTACGGTCGGTTACCAGAACCACAACATCTTCAAGGGTATGGAGCTGCTCGACCTCTCGTTCTCGCTCGGTTACGAATTTATGAAGGGCGCGGAGGCAAAGCGCAAACGAGCCTTCGAAATCGGTGGCTCGGCATCGTTGTCATTTCCGCGATTTATTCTTCCGTTCAATATCCGCCGTTCGGCATCGATCTCAAATCCGCGAACAAAGGTCGAGCTATCGATCAATGCGCAGGATCGTCCCTACTACCAACGCACACTGTCGAGCGCAAGTTGGAGTTACACGTGGGGTAATGGTCGCTATTCGAACTACGCTCTGCGACCGATCGATCTGACGCTGATTAAGGTGGGGTATATCGATCAGGAGTTCCTCGATCGTCTGCAAAATCCCTATCTTCGCAATAGCTATTCGCAGCAGTTGATTGCCGGCATTTCGGGCTCGTATGTCTTTAATAACCAGATTAGAGATATTCACGGCAACGCCTCGAATATCCGTTTCAATTGGGAGACTGCGGGTAACCTTGTGGGAGCTCTGTCGCATCTGCTGTCGAAGCCTGCACCGGATAAGGATCACTATAATATCTTCGGTATTCGCTACTCGCAATATTTCCGTACAGACCTCTCGTTTAGTCGCCGCGAGGTGTTGGGTGCCAAGACAGCAATTGCATACCGACTCTATGCCGGTGCCGGTTTGGCCTATGGCAATTCGACCGAAATCCCTATCGACCGACTCTTCTATGCCGGAGGTAGCAACTCGATGCGAGGATGGGCTGCGCGTACGCTCGGTCCGGGTAGTGTAACGATCACCGAGGAGCAGAAGATCTATCCGAGTCAGGTGGGTAATATGAAGATTGAGGCCAACCTCGAATTCCGCTTCCCGATATGGGGCATATTCAATGGCGCGGTTTTCTGCGATGCGGGTAATGTCTATATGATTGGTCAGAAAGGACGTGAATATCCCGAAGGCTCGGTCTTCCGCTTCAATGATTTCTATAAGGGCTTGGGCTTTAATACGGGTCTGGGTCTGCGACTCGATATCTCGTTTGCGATCCTGCGTTTCGACTGGGGTATCCGCCTTTATGATCCCAACCAGCCGATGGGCGAGCGTTGGATCCATAACTTCCGCTGGAAGAATACGGCTCTGAACTTCGGCGTGGGCTATCCGTTCTAAATCACGCTTCATAATGTACAATTATAGCCACGCTTTCGGGCGTGGTTTTTATTTATTGTAAACGGGTATGCACACTCTGGGGCTGGGGCGGTCGCCGAAGGCGAGCCCCAGAGTGTGTGTCGAAAACAGAGTTTTCGCCAATGTATTGCGAATTTTTGACCATTAAGCCGAATTTTTAATTGTGAATTGTGAATTAAAGATTTGCGGAGTCAAAAAAAAGGATTACCTTTGCGGCTCGAAAAATGACAATGTGGAAAGATTTGGACTGATTGCAACCACAATAAAAAATCGCTAAAACAGCACGTTTTTTATTCCAAACAGCCAATTTTTCCCATTTTATACGTTTAACTTAAAAAGCAGTATAACAATGGGTTTTTTATTTACATCGGAGTCGGTTTCAGAAGGACATCCCGATAAAGTTTCAGATCAGATTTCAGACGCAATTCTTGACGAATTCCTGCGCCACGACGAGCATTCGAAGGTAGCTTGCGAGACACTTTGTACTACGGGTCTTGTGGTCGTAGCAGGTGAGGTACGCTCGGAGGCATACGTCGATGTTCAGGGTGTGGCTCGTCGCGTTATCAACCGTATCGGCTACAACAAGAGCGACTACCAGTTCGATGCTGCATCGTGTGGTATTCTGTCGGCTATTCACGAGCAGTCGTCGGATATCAATCAGGGCGTAGTGCGCCAGACCGAGGAGGAGCAGGGTGCAGGCGACCAGGGTATTATGTTCGGCTATGCTTGCAACGAGACCCGCGAGTTGATGCCCGCAACGCTGATTCTCTCGCACGTGATTTTGAAGGAGTTGGCGGTAATTCGCCGCGAGGGTGAGGTTATGACCTATCTGCGCCCCGACTCGAAGAGCCAGGTTACGATCGAGTATGGCGATGATCGCAAGCCGCAGCGTGTGCATACTATCGTTGTTTCGACCCAGCACGACGAGTTTATCACAGCAGGCGAGGGTATGGACGAGAAGCAGGCCGAGCGCGCTATGCAGGAGAAGATCCGCGAGGATGTTCGCACTATCCTGATCCCCCGCGTTAAGGCTCGCTTGGAGCGTGCAAACGATCCTCTGGCCGATTTGATCGGTGAGGAGTACATCTTGCACGTTAATCCTACGGGTAAGTTCGTTATCGGCGGCCCGCACGGCGATACCGGTCTGACAGGCCGTAAGATTATCGTTGATACCTATGGCGGTCGTGGTGCTCACGGTGGTGGCGCATTCTCTGGTAAAGACTCGTCGAAGGTTGACCGTTCGGCTGCATACGCAGCTCGCCACATTGCGAAGAATATGGTCGCAGCAGGCATCGCTGACGAGGTGTTGGTCGAGTTGAGCTATGCAATCGGTATCGCACAGCCTTTGAGTGTATATGTTGATACCTACGGCACATCGAAACTCTCGATGAGCGATGGCGAGATTGCCGAGCACGTAGCTCGTCTGTTCGATCTGCGTCCTGCGGCTATCGTACGTCGTTTCGGTTTGAAGAATCCCATCTTCGAGGCAACTGCTTCGTATGGCCACTTCGGCAACCGCCCCTACACTCGCACCGAGAAGCTCGTGCGCGATGGTAAGGAGGTTGAGGTCGAGGTTGAGTTCTTCGGCTGGGAGAAGCTCGACGCTGTCGATATGCTCAAAAAGGAGTTCGCGCTCTAAACCGCAAATCCGAATGTTGATTAAGGCTGCGCTTTCGAGCGTGGCCTTTTTTATTTGTCAGGATTTTCTTTATCTCTATTTGGTTCATCATAGGCGGATGGCGGGGGCTCGCCCAAAGGACAACCCGCCAATGATGACGAGCCTTGTAAGGCACGCGATAAAACCGAAAAGGCCGACCATCACGGCCGACCTTCTCTCCCTTAAACCTATTTATTATGTGTGCCCACACGGAAGTGGCTTTGTTGGGTGCGACCCGAAGGCCGCGATGCACTCTGTTATAGAGCGTTGAGTGTGCCTGTATGCACCTTTTCGGCATCCTCCAATCCGACCCAATGGAGTGTAAACATACGAGGCGAAGTTGTGCGCAGAGCCTCAATGTCGAACGAGATGCGATGCGAGGTAACCATTACACCATCATCGCCCTTATCATTGTCGCCGTAATGTACCAGATAGAGGTCGATAACCTCATCTTCGGGATTGGGACAGTAGAGTTTGAACTCGTGCTTTTTGTTGCTAATCGACCGATAGTCGAATCGTAAATCGAGATATGACTTTCCTACGTGCAACGAGTTGAGATATACGGGTGAGCACTCCGTATCGGGCTCCTGACCAATGATCGTCTGCTGACAAGGCAGTGTAAGCAGAGCGTTGAGCTGAATGGCATATCCTGCTTTGCACGATTCGGGCAACTGCAACGGCGAGAGGTCGCTCATCACGTTGTAGTTGATCAGTACCCGATCGCCATTGGCGATTAACAATGAGGCGTCATCACCCGTAAAACTCTGATCGCGGATTACGAGCAACGCAATGCCGTCATCGCGGATAATGTAGTAGTTTTCCCAACCGGTGCCGTTGGTGATCAACACCGTTCCGTAGTCAATGATATATACCTCATTACTAATATCTCCCATAGCATCGCTCTCGCAACCACTCAAACCGAGCATTGCGGCGAGGGCGATTATTAGGCTCAAAAGAAATCGTTTCATAATCTTCATTTTCTATATAGACGCATAAATGGGGCAAAATGTGCCACGTGATTGTAATTTTTTTTGCAATTTTTTTATTTGTTGCCCAAATGTACTCTCAAACCTGCCTGCAACGTAACCGAGAAGGGGTTTTCGCTACGGTAGCTCAAAGGTTGGTTATTATCGAAAAAGTAGCCTGCACCCGCTTCGGCATAGATGCCCAGACGGTTGATCAGCTTCACCTCGGCACCGATGGCTGCGGCAACCGACATCTGAACGCCTTTGCAGTCGATCTTCTCGTTCGGGCGAGTGATACCCTCCGATGTCCCTCCGCTCATATTGAATACTTTGTTGGCCGCAACGGCACGCTCAACGGCACCGCCTGCACGAGCATAGAGATCAAACATATCTCGATTGATGATCTTGTAGCTCGCTGTCAGAGGAATACCTATATAATGTAACTCTTGCGACCACTCGTAGGTGAATATACCTTCGGCTTTGGCCGTCGAGTGCAGATAGGTGTATGTAACGCCCGATTCGAG
This sequence comes from Alistipes sp., assembly GCA_045605245.1. Lineage (GTDB taxonomy): Bacteria > Bacteroidota > Bacteroidia > Bacteroidales > Rikenellaceae > Alistipes. The sequence continues at coordinate 7,587 of JAZUPN010000081.1, forward strand.
GGCCCAGCGATCCGTCAGCTCATATTGCAGGCTCGCTCCGACGGTGAATGGAACGTGGTGTTTCATCTTCGTCTCTGGTTGTACGCGCACCGACTCGCCCGTACCCATAACCGAGATAATCTCGCCCTGTGAGATGTTGAGGACCTCCGTCGCAACCATTCCCGACTGCGAAAGACGATTCGGCGAGACGTTGAAATTACCACCAACACCATTCAGATTCGATGCATAAAGCGCGGTGCTGAAACGGCCACTTCGGCCTTTTTCGCTCTCCAAAATCTGTTGCAGACGCTTTTGGAACTGCTCGCGCGAGGTGTGGGTGTCGTCGGTCTTCTTGTCCTGCTGCTTATGATTATCGCTGCTTGCGGCATTTTCGACCGACACGTGATTATTGGTACCTTCGGCGGGCTCGATAGTCGCTTCCTTTTCGGACGAATAATCAATTTCGTCGATATCATAAGTCAACGTAACACTCTCGTTTTGTGCAATTTTAGACGAGATTTTCGGCTCTGATTTAGCTGCTATTCTTGTCGGAGTGTTGGCAACCTCTTCGATCGGATCGGCACTTGCCGGCTCCTCGATTGAAGCCTCGTTCGAAGCGGTTGCAGGGTCGAAGAGAGCGGTTTGTGCAAGCGTGTCAGGATCGGGCTGCGGTGCGAGTCTGGTCAAACGGTCGGCAAGCAGACCAATGCCGAGGAGCACCATCGCCGCTATGCCATATTGCCAAGCGCGACGCATACCCAATCGCTTGTGGCGATGAGTTGCGATGCGTATCGGCGCAATGGGCTCGACCTGCTTTTCGGCTGCGGCATCGATCTCGGCCATCGATGCGGCGATGCGATCCCAACCGTTGGCGGGAGCCTCGACGCTATGGTCGGCGAGTCGCTCGTGGAGCAGCTGCTCGAATTTATCGTAATTTTCGTTCATATCTTATCTCATTTTTCTATTTTCTCAAAAGTCCCAAAAGTGTCTCGCGGGCGCGTCGGAATTGCGATCGGGCGGTGCTCTCTTTGATATTTAACACCTCGGCAATTTGGTGATAATCAAGTCCCTCGGCTGCTCGCAGATTGACAATCGTACGTGCTGTGGGGGTAAGTTTGTCGATTAGTGCCACCACCTCCTCGGTCGTAAAGCGATCGAGAACGTCGGGACTGATTGCCGTTTGGTTGGTCGCCACGAGGTTGCTCTCGATTTCGACCAACTCCAAGCGGTCGTTACGACGCAGGTGGTCGAGTGCCGTATGAACGGCAATGCGACGACACCAACCCTCGAACGATCCCTCGCCACGAAACTCCTTTACGCGCGTGAAGATCGTAATGAAGGTGTCGTGCAGCAGATCTTCGGCCTCGGTGCGTGAGGGTACATAACGGCACAGTACGCCAAATATGAGTCGTGAGTAACGCTCATAGAGTTCGCGTCGGGCGCAGTTATCGGCTTTCCGGCAGCCGTCGATTATCTGTTCGAGTTCCACTCTTGCGGGGGCTTCTTTTCGTTGGTTTTTGGGTCGGTTTCGCTGTTTTATGCGAGCCTTTTATTATATAGACGCAAAAATAGGCATTTTCGTTGCATCGGAAAGCAATTTTTTTTGAAAAAAAGTTTAACTTTGTACTTTAAGAAGAACGTAAACATATAAAAATATTGAACTTATGAAAAAAATTGGTATCGCGTCGGATCACGCAGGTTTTCAACTTAAAGAGTATTTGATCGGTTGGCTCGGAGCAAAGGGCTACGAAGTATATGATTATGGCTGTCCGAGCGAGGAGAGTTGCGACTATCCCGATTTCGCTCACGCCTTGGCATCGGCAGTTGAGTCGGGCGAGGTTGATGGTGGTGTAGCGATGTGCGGCACAGGTAACGGCATCAATATGAGCTTGAACAAACATCAGGGCGTTCGCGCGGCACTGTGCTGGACTCCCGAAATTTCGGCTTTGGCAAAGCAGCACAACAACGCAAATATCTGTGTTGTTCCTGCTCGTTTCATCGATCACGATGAGGCTACGGCTATTTTGACCGCATATTTCGAGGCGGAGTTTGAGGGTGGTCGCCACCAGCGTCGTGTTGAGAAGATTCCCGTTCAGGTAGAAAAATAAATCCACAGAGAGATGTACACAGCCGATAAAAAATTATATGTGGCTCACGGTCCGTCGGGTCCGATCTCGATCGAGGGCAGTATGGCCAACCGCCACGGCTTGATCGCCGGTGCTACGGGTACGGGTAAGACCGTAACGTTGCAGGTGCTGGCCGAGACCTTCTCGCAGGCGGGTGTGCCCTGCTTTATGGCCGATATGAAGGGCGACCTTTCGGGTATCAGCCAGAAGGGTGCGATGAGTGGCTTCATCGAGAAGCGTTGCGCCGAGTTCGGTATCACCGATCCGCAGTTTGAGGGGTGCCCCGTGCGCGTTTTCGATGTTTATGGCGAGCGCGGCCACGCAATGCGTACTACGGTGAGCGAGATGGGTCCGCAACTGCTGTCGCGCCTTATGCAACTGAACGAAACGCAGAGCGGTGTGCTCAATATTGTGTTCCGCATTGCTGATGATAACAGCTTGTTGCTCATTGATTTGAAAGACTTGCGTCTGATGCTCGATTTCGTAGCAAAGAACGCAAAACAATACACTACCGAGTATGGCAACATCTCGTCGGCTTCGATCGGTGCGATCCAGCGTTCGTTGTTGGCAATTGAGAGTGAGGGTGGCGATAAGTTCTTCGGCGAGCCTGCATTCAATATCTTCGACCTGATTCAGACCGAGGGCGGTCGCGGTGTGATGAATGTGCTGGCGGCAGACAAACTTATGCTCAACCCCAAACTCTATTCGACCTTCCTGCTGTGGTTGCTGTCGGAGTTGTATGAGAATCTGCCTGAGGTGGGTGATGCCGAACTGCCGAAGTTGGTATTCTTC
>JAZUPN010000082.1:0-7296 GCA_045605245.1 Alistipes sp.
ATGGTTTAGTTAATAAATGAATTTGTTTGTTTATTTTGAGTTTTAATCTCTTTTTCGGTTCGCGTTTTCGGTTTGGCGAGAGTTATCGGCCTCGCTCCGGTTAGGTTATGTGTTGTAAATCAATAAAAAACAATGAGTGGAAACTCTTTTTACGGCTATTCCACTCATCTTCTACTTTTATATATTGGCGACAAATCGATAACGGGTAAAATACTCGTTACGAAAGTCGATATTGCGTCGGATCGAACGTATGTTGTTGGCCATCATCATTCCGTACTCTTTACTCTGTAAAGCTCTCCTAATTTTCTTTGCCACAAAAGTAGCGCAAATAATCGTAAGTCGCAAAATTATGGCAATAAAAGGTCAACATTTTATCGACAAAAGTTTGCTTTTTCGCATTATTACTTGCGCACGAAAACGACAAACCCGCCCCAACGCTCACGCGCTGTGCGGGTTTGGTCGTAATATTCAAGTAGTTAAATTACTCGATTGCTTTGATCGTGTACTCCTTCCAGCACTCGGCTGCCTCGTAGGCTGCTACCGACGCTGCGGGAACTTTAATCACAAGGTCCGAGGTTGCATCACCGAACACGTTCCACTCCGTAGCGGGCGGGGTTGCAGCCTTGCAAACGACCGTCGTGAGGGCGCACTCCGAGAAGGCATCGCCCTCGATCAGCGTAACCTTCGAGCCGATCTCAACCTCTGCGAGCGATGTACATTTCTCGAACAGACTCATCTCCACTGTCGTCAGGTTTTCGGGTAACACAACCGAAGTCAGCGACTTACAGCCGTGGAAAGCTCCCATACCCAACTGCTTGATTGTCGAGGGGAACTCGATCGAGAGTAGCGATTCGCAGTTGCGCAATGAACTTACCTCAATTCGGGTCAGACCATTGGGCAGTTTAACCGATGTCAGCTCGCGGCACTCTTTGAGTACCTCCTGCTGGATTGCCACAACGCCTTCGGGCACCACGCACTCGGTCATACCTGCGGGCGCGAAGCCGATCAACTCATTGTTATAGACCAGATAACGGCCATCGCCCACGACGAATTTACCCTCGAAACGTTCCAATGCGGGGCACATTGCAAACGGAGCCATTCCCATCTTTTTGACACTCTGCGGAATCTTTACCTCGGTCAGCTTTGGATTGCGTGCAAATGCCATAACATCAATCGTTTCCACGCCTTCACTCATCTCGATATCGGTCATATTCGGGTTGCCGAGGAAGGTGTTGTAGCCAATCACCTTTACGCTCTTCGGGAGTTTCATCGAAACCAGAGTCTCGATCTCGCTGAATGCAAAGGTGCCAATCTCGACCACCTCGTCGGTCAGCACCATTACGCCCTGCCCCTTCGAGTAGGTATTCGACGCAATGGTCGGGCCTGCAAAGACATTGTAGGGGTTGAGTGGCTTGATTGTCTTGCCGTCGGTGGTGGTGTAGTAGATTTTGCAATTTGCGATACGATCGGCCGAAATGGCTGCCTGCGTGATTGTGATCTCCTTTGTAATGGAGGCTAACTCGCTACTAACCACAATCTTCGCAGTTCGAGCACGCTCCAATTGCGTCTTCTCGACCGAGAAGCGAATAATGCGCTTACCGGCCACGCCCGATTGTGTTTTTAGGGTTACCCATTCCGAGGCTGTGGTTGCTGTCCAGTCGTGCGATGCCGATAACATAATATCGAAATTGCCGCCAAGATCGCTAGCCTCAACCTTCTGGGTAGCCAGATCCAGATACATCTCAATTACGGGTGGTTTCTCTTCGCAGGCGGTGTTTAATGCGAGCGCAGCGAGAGCCCCGATAAGTGCAAGAAGTACTCGTTTCATACTATTTACTGTTTTCTGTTTTGGTTATTAGGGGGGTGTTTCGTAAAACAAATATACTTAATTTATCTTAATAATGGCGATTAATGCTCTCGATTTTTTTGGTAATTTGACCATTAAGCCGATATTTTGCATTGAGATTAATGATGGCCATCGGCATAAACAAAAAAAGTTGCCGACCCGCAGTGGGTGGCAACCTTTTTTTTATCGTGTTACGATCTTCTCGAATTACTTCTGGGTGATGATAACGGCACGGTTGGGAGGCAGGTTGGGGAACTGAACCGACTCGCCCTTCCAATCAAGCTCAAGCTTCTCCTCAGCAACACCGCGCTGAACCAGAGCGTCCTTGATAGCCTTAACACGGCGCTCGCTCAAACCCATATTGTGCTTAACAACACCCTCTTCCGATGCGAAACCAACCAGAACGAATGTTGCATCCGACTCCTTCATCATCTTTGCCAGATAATCCAACTGCAATGCTGCACGCTGGGTAACCCTATGCTTGTCCCACTCGAAGAAGATGATCATCTCGATAGGAATCTCCTTGCCCTGATAGATAACGGGAGCCTCTGCAGCAGCCAACTTCTTCGCCAGATCGTCAGCGGTAGCCTGAGCGTTAGCCAACTCGTTCTCCAAGTTCTCGATACGCTTGTTGTAAGCCGAGTAGTCGGGTTCGGGGCAAACCTCCGGACGACCAAAGCCGCGACGGTTGAAACGGTAGGTTACACCTGCGGTCAGCGAGAGAAGGTTACCGTACTTGCCGAAACCGTCAGCAACTGCCTGCTCATCGCTACCACGCAGACCGAACGACTCACGAACCAACATATTCTTTGCTTCGAGGGTCAGGTCGATAGCCTTCGATACGCGGAACTTGTTCAACAGACCATACGAGAAAGCCCACTCCTGGTTGCCATTCAGGTAGCGATCGTCGCCGCTGATGTGCGAACGAGCGTAACCGAAGCCACCGAATACAACGGGCTGCCATACGCGCATCTCCTTGTAGCCGCCGATCCAGTTGCGAACATTGATCATAGCGTCAGCGTGAATAAAGTAGTAGCTCCAATCACCCTGGGGACCAAAACCGATTTCGTCTTTCGGGAGGAATTCATTCAAGTACAAGCAGGTTGACTCCATCTGCAAGCCCTGTGCCTGCAAGCGAGCACCGAATACGGGGGTAATCCACTTGGTTGCGTGCAAATCCAAAGCATACGACAGACGCTTGCCGAACTTGCCCTCATCCTGATTATCACCAAAGAACCAAGTCTGAACACCTGCACCTGCGCCAATCTCCCAATTGTCCCAGAACTTGTTGGTAACAAAATTTGCGTGGCTGGGCTTCGGATCAACCTCCTGCTCCTGTGCGAATGCGCTCAAAGCTACAACAGCCAACGCGATTGTGAATAAAAATTTCTTCATAGATGTTTGATAATTAAAATTTTACGTTATTCTCTCTCTGTTCGCTGTCTCTCGCCGATCGTTCTCACTCGTCATTGCGCAAACAGCAGGGGTGCGTATAGTTATATATACACACGGTGCAAATTTAATATAAAAAACCGAATTATCACCAAGAAACATAGAATTTATTTTTGTTTTTATGCAAAAAAACACCCCGAAGTGAATGCTTCGGGGCGTTTTTCAAATATTTGATACTCAATGTATGCTCTAACGAGATACTTTATCGGATCAACCGCACTTCGAGTAGCCGCAAGACATACATACGGGGCAACCATTCTGATAAACCAGCGTATCCTCACCGCAGTTGGGGCAAGCGTGCTTTGCTTTGGTACCGTCCGAAATGTACTTCTTCAAAGCGCGCTCGACACCATTCTTCCACGTGTTAATGGTCTCGCTATCAAGGTGCAGCGACTCAATCAGTGCCACAACATCGATGATGGGCATACCGTGGCGCAGGACACCCGAAATCAGTCGTGCATAGTTCCAGAACTCCTCGTCAAACAGACGCGAGATACCGCCAATGGTATTGGTATAACCGTAGCGGTCCTCATACTGGAAGTCGTAACGCGATTCGCCCTCCTTGTCCTTGACTTTGATGATGTTACCCTTCTTGACCTTGCGGGGGATATACATAGCGTCCTCCTCGATCTTACCGGTAAAGATCTCGTAGGGGCGACCATTTGCCAAGCCCACGAATGCGATCCAATCCTCCGAGCCGTTTTTGAAACGTACCACCTCGGCTTCGAGCGACTGCGGGCGACGAATCAGCTGCTTGTGCTCCTCCTGGCACTTGCACTCTTCGTCCTTGTCTTTCTTCTTTTTCTCGATCAGAACGCCCGAACGCGAACCGTCGCGATATACCGTTACGCCCTTGCAACCACACTCCCAAGCGGTCTTGTAAACGTCTGCAACCAGAGCCTCGTTCACGCTATTGGGGAGGTTTACGGTTACCGAGATCGAGTGGTCAACCCACTTCTGGATAGCACCCTGCATCTGTACCTTTGCAACCCAGTCGATATCGTTAGCCGTAGCCTTGTTGTAGGGTGATGCTGCAACCAACTTATCGAGCTCTTCGTCCGAAATAGAGTTCAGATCGTCGGTTTTATAGCCATTCACCTCCAACCAGGTGAGGAACTTATGGTGGAATACGTTGTACTCCTCGAACGAGTCGCCGCTCTCGTCAACGTACGACACCTTAACATCCTTGTCGTTGGGATTCACCTTGCGGCGACGCTTATATACGGGGCGGAATACCGGTTCGATACCCGAAGTGGTCTGCGACATCAGCGAGGTGGTGCCGGTCGGAGCGATGGTCAACATCGCCACGTTACGACGGCCGTGCTTTACCATCATCTCATAGAGTTCGGGATCTGCCTCTTTCAGACGATTGATCATCGGGTTGTTAGCCTCCTTCTCCGAGTCGTACATCGGGAACTTGCCACGCTCCGAAGCCATAACGACCGATGCACGATAAGCCGCAGTAGCCAACGTGCGCTGAACGGTAACGGCGAAGTCGATAGCCTCAGGAGTGCCATAGGTCATACCCAGAGCGGCCAACATATCGCCCTCGGCGGTGATACCCAGACCTGTACGGCGGCCCTTCAATGCCTTTTCGCGGATCTTCTTCCACAATTCGAGCTCTACGCGACGTACATCCTCATCTTCGGGATCGGCAGCGATCTTGGCGATGATAGCCTCGACCTTCTCCAACTCCAAGTCGATGATGTCGTCCATCATACGCATTGCCTTATTCACGTGCTCCTTGAACAGATCGAAGTCGAACTCTGCTTCGGGGGTGAAGGGGTTCTTTACGTAGCTGTAAAGGTTGATAGCCAACAGTCGGCAGCTGTCGTAGGGGCACAAGGGGATCTCACCGCAGGGGTTTGTCGATACGGTTACGAAGCCCTCATCGGCGTAGCAGTCGGGAATACTCTCGCGGATAACCGTATCCCAGAACAGAACACCCGGCTCGGCCGACTTCCACGCATTGTGGATAATCTTATCCCACAGTGCTTTTGCATCTATGTCCTTCTTGTATGTCGGCTCTTCGGCGTTGATCGGGAACTGCTGGCGATACTTCGTGCCGTTCAATGCGCAACGCATAAACTCGTCGTCGATCTTAATCGAGACGTTTGCGCCGGTAACCTTGCCGAGGTCGGTCTTTGCATCGATGAAACGCTCTGCATCGGGGTGCTTGATCGAGAGCGAGAGCATCAGTGCGCCACGACGGCCATCCTGTGCTACCTCACGAGTCGAGTTCGAGTAACGCTCCATAAAGGGAACGATACCGGTCGAGGTCAGTGCGCTGTTCAATACGGGGCTACCCGTAGGACGCAGGTGCGAGAGGTCGTGGCCTACACCGCCGCGACGCTTCATCAGCTGTACCTGCTCCTCGTCGATGCGGATGATACCGCCATACGAGTCAGCGGGGTTCTTGTGGCCGATCACGAAGCAGTTCGAGAGCGAAGCGATCTGCAAGGTGTTACCGATACCGGTCATCGGGCCGCCCTGCGGAATTACGTAGCGGAAGTGGTCGAGCAGTTGGAATACTTCATCTGCCGACATAGGGTTAGTGTAACGATTTTCGATACGAGCGATCTCGTTAGCGATGCGCCAATGCATCTGCTCCGGCGAGCACTCGAAGATGTGGCCGAACGAGTCTTTGAGAGCATATTTGCTCACCCACACCGTTGCTGCGAGCTCATCACCTGCGAAATACTCTTTCGCTTTTGCGACTGCTTCAGCATAGGGGTACTCCTTCAGCTGGGTAGTTTTTTGTTTTTCGGACATAGTATTTTGTTAATTTATTGTAATTGCCAGACAACAAAGCACGTAACCCTACAAGTGAGAGTTACGTGCTTACAAAGTTGAGGATAATTTTCAGGAATTATTTCTCGATGTGTGCGAATTTATTTACAAGTTATCAACAGTTTTCGCAAACGCCTTACCGAACGACACCTACGGTTACTCGCTCGATTTTTCCGCCCAGCGGCGGAGCGAGTTTCGACACCTCGACGCGGACCTTTACAACCTGCGACCACTCCTTGCGGATAGCGTCGCCTATGCGCAGTGCGACATTTTCGAGGATGTTCGATGTGGTAGCCATCTCGCGACGGACAAGCTCATAGACGTTGAGGTAGTTCACCGCCTTTTGGACATCATCTTCGCGTGCGGCCTCCTCGCTCTCGGCATCGATCTCGACCGATACCACGAAACGATTGCCGACCTTTTTTTCCAGATCGTAGCAGCCGTGCCCCGCACGAAACTCCATATTTTCGAGTCGAATAGTGAAAATCATCTCTTTTTTATATTATATAGGTATCTCCTACTTAATCGTGGGTTCGCTCCTCACCCCTCATCGCTCTGCCTTGTGCCCTGCACTCCCCGTGCCACTTGTGGCACTAAGCCCCTGCCTGAGGCGGGGGTTTGGGGGTGGGTCATAATTGCAACCGCCGCCAACGGCGGCGCATTTGCGACGCAGGTGGGGTTGAGATGAGGTTACTCAACCGTGATCAGGTAATAATTCTTCTTACCCTTCTGTACGAGCAGATACTTGCCTGCGATCAGATCCTCGGCAACAACTGCGCGCATCGGATCGGCAACCTTCTCCTTGTTGAGCGAGATACCGCCACCCTGAACGAGCTTGCGGGTTTCGCCCTTCGATGCGAAGATGTTGCAACGCTCGGCAACCAGCTCGATGAAGGGGCAACCCAGAGCCTCCTTCGATACGGTGAACTGTGGAACGCCGTCGAAAACCTGCAACAGAGTCTGCTCATCGAGCGAGTGCAGAGCCTCGGCGGTAGCCTGACCGAACAGAATGTTCGATGCAGCAACAGCCTTCTCATACTCCTCGGCCGAGTGAATCATCGTCGTAACCTCCTTTGCCAGACGCTTTTGCAGTACGCGCAGGTGGTGAGCCTCTTCGTGCTCGGCTATGAGCGACTCAACGGTCTGGCGATCGAGCAGAGTGAAGATACGGATGTAGCTCTTTGCGTCGTCGTCGCTCACGTTCAACC
>JAZUPN010000083.1:0-8667 GCA_045605245.1 Alistipes sp.
ATGTCCGCACAAGCAAACAACCAACGTATAAGCTTCTCTTCGGTTAAGAACAGGTTGCCCTATCCTGACTTCCTCGAAGTGCAGCTCAAATCATTTCACGACTTTTTCCAGTTAGACACCACGGCCGAGAATCGTAAAAACGAAGGCCTCTACAAGGTGTTCTCGGAGAATTTCCCCATTACCGATACCAGAAACAATTTCGTTCTGGAATTCATCGATTACTATATTGACCCGCCCCGCTACTCGATCGAAGAGTGCTTGGAGCGCGGTTTGACGTATAGTGTCCCCCTTAAAGCAAAACTTAAACTCTATTGCACCGACTCGGACCACGAGGATTTTGAGACGATCGTTCAGGATGTCTATTTCGGCACGATCCCCTATATGACTCCTCGCGGTACGTTCATCATCAATGGCGCCGAGCGTGTAATCGTTTCACAGTTGCACCGTTCGCCCGGTGTATTCTTCGGCCAGAGTATGCATACCAACGGTACGAAGCTCTACTCGGCACGTATTATCCCCTTCAAGGGTTCGTGGATCGAGTTCGCTACCGACATCAACAACGTGATGTATGCCTACATCGACCGAAAGAAGAAGTTGCCCGTAACCACCCTGCTGCGTGCTATCTGCTTCGAGACCGATCAGCAGATTCTCGAAATCTTCGATCTGGCCGACGAGGTGAAGGTAACCAAGACCAACTTGAAGAAGGCTATCGGCCGCAAGTTGGCTGCACGTGTTTTGAGCTCGTGGGTCGAGGACTTCGTTGACGAAGATACCGGTGAGGTTGTTTCGATCGAGCGTAATCAGGTTATTGTCGATCGCGAGACCGTACTCACCGAGGAGAACATCGAAGATATTCTCGAAAGCGGTGCCAAGACTATCCTCCTGCACAAGGAGAACCAGTCGGGTATCGACTATTCGATCATTTACAACACATTACAGAAGGACCCCTGCAACTCCGAGAAGGAGGCTGTGGTTTATATCTATCGCCAGTTGCGTAACTCGGAGCCACCCGATGAGGCTACGGCTCGCGACGTGATCGAGAAGTTGTTCTTCTCGGACAAGCGTTACGACTTGGGCGATGTGGGTCGCTACCGTATCAACAAAAAACTCGAATTGGATATCGATCCCGCAGTCAGAATCCTGACCAAGGAGGATATGATAGCCATTATCAAATATCTGATCCAGCTGATCAACTCGAAGGCTGATGTCGATGATATCGACCACCTTTCGAACCGTCGCGTTCGCACCGTTGGTGAGCAGCTCTCGAACCAGTTCTCGGTAGGTTTCGTGCGTATGGCACGTACTATCCGCGAGCGTATGAATGTTCGTGATAACGAGGTATTTACCCCGATCGATCTGATCAACGCAAAGACTCTGTCGAGCGTTATCAACTCGTTCTTCGGTACCAACCAGCTGTCGCAGTTTATGGATCAGACCAACCCGCTGGCCGAGATGACTCACAAGCGTCGTCTGTCGGCTCTGGGTCCCGGCGGTCTGTCGCGTGAGCGTGCAGGTTTCGAGGTTCGAGACGTACACTACACTCACTATGGCCGTCTGTGTCCGATTGAGACCCCTGAGGGTCCCAACATCGGTCTGATTTCGTCGCTTTGCGTATTCGCGAAGATTAGCGATATGGGCTTCATCGAGACCCCCTATCGTAAGGTCGAGAATGGCAAGGTGAATATGAATAATAACGAGGTCGTTTATATGAGCGCCGAGGAGGAGGAGGGCAAGATCATCGCCCAGTCGAACTCGCCGCTGGATGACGAGGGTAACTTCCTGCGTCCCGACCGCGTCAAGACCCGTTGCGAGGCAGACTTCCCGCAGGTTAGCGCAGATCGCGTTGATCTGATGGACGTTGCTCCCAACCAGATCGCTTCGATCGCAGCAAGTTTGATCCCCTTCTTGGAGCACGACGATGCTAACCGTGCGTTGATGGGCTCGAATATGATGCGCCAGGCCGTGCCTCTGATTACGTGCGAGTCGCCTATCGTCGGTACAGGTCTGGAAAAAGAGATGATCACCGACAGCCGTATCCAGATCGTAGCCGAGAAGGATGGTGAGGTGGTATTCGCCGATGCTTCGCAGATTCAGATTCGTTACGAGCGTACCGAGGATGAGATTCTGGTTAGCTTCGAGCCGGAGATCACTACCTATGTGCTGCCCCGCTACCGCAAGACCAACCAGAACACTTCGATCACGTTGAAGCCCGTTGTACTGACCGGCGACAAGGTGAAGAAGGGCCAGATCCTGACCGAGGGTTACTCGACACAGGGCGGTGAGTTGGCTATCGGCCGCAACTTGAAGGTGGCATTTATGCCCTGGAAGGGTTACAACTTCGAGGATGCTATCGTGATCTCGGAGCGTATTCAGCGTGAGGACCTCTTCACTTCGGTTCACGTTGATGAGTATATTATGGAGGTTCGCGATACCAAGCGCGGTGTCGAGGAGCTTACTTCGGATATTCCCAACGTTAGCGAGGATGCAACCAAGGATCTGGATGAGAACGGCATCATTCGCGTAGGTGCGAACGTTAAGCCGGGCGATATCCTGATCGGTAAGATCACCCCGAAGGGTGAGAGCGATCCCTCGCCTGAGGAGAAGCTGTTGCGTGCCATCTTCGGTGATAAGGCAGGCGATGTTAAGGATGCTTCGTTGAAGGCACAGCCTTCGTTGTTCGGTACCATCATTAAGACGCAGTTGTTCAGCCGCGCTAATAAGGATGGTCGCAAGGGCAAGAACGCCGAGAAGGCTCAGATTGAGCAGATTAACCAGCGTTTCGTAGCCCAGACAGCCGAGCTCAAACAGCGTCTGGTTGCCAAGTTGTGGCAGCTGCTCGAAGGCAAGACTACTCAGGGCATCAAGGATTACTTTGGTGCAGAACTCTATGCCAAGGGTACCAAGTTCAGCAAGCGTATGCTCGAAGATATCGACTATATGAATCTCTCGACCGATAAGTGGGTTGGTGATGCATATGTTGATGACCTGATTGAGCGTACCATTAATAATTATATTATCGAGTGGAAGAAGTACGATGCCGGCGTTAAGCGCGAGACCTACAATATCACCAATGGTGATGAGCTGCCCGCAGGCGTTATCCAGCTTGCCAAGGTTTATATCGCCAAGAAACGTAAGTTGAAGGTGGGTGATAAGATGGCAGGTCGCCACGGTAACAAGGGTATCGTAGCCAAGATCGTTCGCGATGAGGATATGCCTTTCCTCGAAGATGGTAGCATTGTGGATATCGTACTGAACCCTCTGGGTGTGCCTTCACGAATGAACCTCGGTCAGATCTACGAGACCGTTCTGGGATGGGCAGGCCGCGAGTTGGGTGTCAAGTTCGCAACGCCGATTTTCGACGGTGCAACGCTTGATCAGATCAATAAGTACACCGACGAGGCGGGTGTTCCCCGTAGCGGTCGTACCTACCTCTACGATGGTGGCACGGGTGAGCGTTTCGACCAGCCTGCAACCGTAGGTGTGATCTATATGCTGAAGCTGGGTCATATGATCGACGACAAGATGCACGCCCGTTCGATTGGTCCCTACTCGCTCATTACGCAGCAGCCTCTGGGTGGTAAGGCTCAGTTTGGTGGTCAGCGTTTTGGTGAGATGGAGGTTTGGGCATTGGAGGCATTCGGTGCAGCCAACATCTTGCAGGAGATCTTGACGATCAAGTCTGACGACGTTATGGGTCGTGCAAAGGCTTACGAGGCGATCGTTAAGGGTGATAATCTGCCGCCCGCAGGTATCCCCGAATCGCTCAACGTACTGCTGCACGAGCTGCGCGGTCTGGCTATCAGCGTAAAACTCGACTAACGAGCCCAAGCTCAACAACAAACGATAATATATAAAGAGGAACAAATATATGTCATTCAATAAAGACAATAAGAGTACGAATTTCAGCCGAATTACCATCGGTCTGGCATCTCCCGAAGAGATTCTGGAAAATTCGAGCGGTGAGGTCCTCAAACCGGAGACCATCAACTATCGTACCTACAAACCAGAGCGCGACGGTCTGTTCTGCGAGCGCATCTTCGGTCCTGTAAAGGACTATGAGTGCCACTGCGGTAAGTATAAGCGTATCCGTTATAAGGGTATCGTCTGCGACCGATGCGGCGTTGAGGTTACGGAGAAGAAGGTACGTCGTGAGCGTATGGGTCATATCTCGTTGGTTGTGCCCGTTGTTCATATCTGGTACTTCAAGTCGCTGCCTTCGAAGATCGGTTATCTGCTGGGTATTCCCTCGAAGAAGCTCGAAGCGATTATCTACTACGAGCGTTACGTGGTAATTCAGGTAGGTGCCGCTGCCGAGCAGGGCATCGAGAAGTTGCAGACTCTGTCCGAGAAGGAGTATCTGGATGTTCTGGCAGCTCTGCCGAAGGGCAACCAGCAGCTCGACGATAGCGATCCGAACAAGTTCATCGCACAGATGGGTGCCGAGGCTATCTACACGCTCTTGCAGCAGGTAGATCTCGACTCGATGTCGTATGCACTGCGCCACAAGGCCAGCACCGAGACTTCGCAGCAGCGTAAGAGCGAGGCTTTGAAGTGTCTGAACGTAATCGAGTCGTTCCGCGCATCGAATGGCGTGAATAAGCCGGAGTGGATGGTCTTGAAGGTTATCCCCGTTATTCCGCCCGAACTGCGTCCTCTGGTGCCGCTGGATGGTGGCCGCTTCGCAACTTCGGACTTGAACGATCTGTATCGTCGCGTTATCATTCGTAACAACCGTTTGAAGCGACTGATCGAGATCAAGGCTCCTGAGGTGATTCTGCGTAACGAGAAGCGTATGTTGCAGGAGGCTGTCGATTCGCTGTTCGACAACTCGCGCAAGAGCAACGCCGTTAAGACCGAGAGCAACCGCCCGTTGAAGTCGCTCAGCGACTCGTTGAAGGGTAAGCAGGGTCGTTTCCGTCAGAACCTGCTCGGTAAGCGTGTCGATTATTCGGCTCGTTCGGTTATCGTCGTAGGTCCCGAATTGAAGATGCACGAGATGGGTATTCCGAAGGATATGGCGGCAGAGCTTTACAAGCCGTTCATCATCCGCAAGCTCATCGAGCGCGGCGTGGTTAAGACCGTTAAATCTGCAAAGAAGATCATTGATAGAAAGGATCCCGTAATTTGGGATATCTTGGAGAACGTCATCAAGGGTCATCCCGTATTGATGAACCGTGCTCCGACCCTGCACCGTCTGGGTATTCAGGCATTCCAGCCCAAGCTGATCGAGGGTAAAGCAATGCAGTTGCATCCGCTGTCGTGTACTGCGTTCAATGCGGACTTCGACGGCGACCAGATGGCAGTCCATCTGCCTCTGGGTAATGCAGCAATCTTGGAGGCCCAGATGTTGATGCTCGGTTCGCACAACGTCCTCAATCCCGCTAACGGTGCGCCTATTACCGTACCTTCGCAGGATATGGTCCTCGGTCTGTACTATATCACCAAGCCGAAACCCGGTGCAAAGGGTGAGGGCCTGGTATTCTACGGTCCGGAGGAGGCTATCATCGCTTACAACGAGGGTCGTGCGGCTCTGCACGCAAAGGTTCGTTGCGTAGTTGATGATATCGATGCAGAGGGCAACCCGATCCGCGAGTTGAAGGAAACCACTATCGGTCGTATCCTCTTCAACCAGGTTGTTCCTTCGGAGGTTGGCTATATCAACGAGCTGCTGACCAAGCGTTCGCTGCGCGATATCATCGCCGTAGTGATGAAGAAGGCAGGTGCCGATAAGGTGGCTAACTTCTTGGACGATATCAAGGCTATGGGTTACCGTATGGCATTCCAGGGCGGTCTGTCGTTTAACCTCGATGCAGTTATTATCCCTGAGGAGAAGGCTGCACTCGTTCAGAAGGGTTACGAGATGGCAGACGATATCGCCGAGAGCTATAATATGGGTCTTATCACCAACAACGAGCGTTACAACCAGGTTATCGACGTTTGGACCAAGATCAACAACGAGCTTACCAAGGCCGTAACCAAGACCCTGACCGAGGATATGGATGGTTTCAACCCCGTTTATATGATGCTGGATTCGGGTGCTCGTGGTTCGAAGGAGCAGATTCGTCAGTTGAGCGGTATGCGTGGTCTGATGGCGAAGCCCCAGAAGAGCGGCTCGGAGGGTGGTCAGGTTATTGAGAACCCGATTTTGTCGAACTTTAAGGAGGGTCTGTCGGTGTTGGAGTACTTCATCTCGACCCACGGTGCTCGTAAGGGTTTGGCGGATACCGCGTTGAAGACTGCTGACGCAGGTTACTTGACCCGTCGCCTGGTTGATGTCGCACAGGATGTAATCATCAACGAGGAGGATTGCGGCACACTGCGTGGTCTGGTTGCAACAGCAATTAAGAAGAACGAGGACGTAGTTCAGACGCTCTATGAGCGCATCTTGGGCCGCGTTGCTCTGAACGATGTATATCACCCCATCACAGGCGAGTTGATGGTAGCGGCAGGTCAGGAGATTACCGAGCCGATTGCCGAGGCTATCGAGAAGTCGCCGCTGGAACAGGTAGAGATTCGTTCGGTACTCACTTGCGAGGCTCGCCACGGTGTCTGCGCGAAGTGCTACGGCCGCAACTTGGCTACCGCACGTATGGTCCAGAAGGGTGAGGTTGTCGGCGTTATCGCTGCACAGTCGATCGGTGAGCCCGGTACCCAGCTGACTCTGCGTACGTTCCACGTCGGTGGTGTTGCAGGTGGTACTACGGTTGAGACCAACGTCATCTCGAAGTACGAGGGTCGTTTGGAGATCGACGAGTTGCGCACCGTTAAGACCAAAAATGATAAGGGTGAGGAGGTTAATGTGGTTATCAGCCGCCAGTCGGAGTTCCGCATTGTTAATCCCACTACCGATATTACACTCTACACTCACGCTCTGCCCTATGGTGCAACGCTGTTTATGCAGGACGGTGCCGAGGTTAAGAAGGGCGATCTGATCTGCGAGTGGGATCCCTACAACGCAGTTATCATCTCGGAGTTCGAGGGTAAGGTTGCATTCGAGAACGTTATCGAGGGTGTTACCTACCGCGATGAGTCGGATGAGCAGACCGGTCTGCGCGAGAAGGTTGTTATCGAGTCGAAGGACAAGAATAAGAACCCCGTCATCAAGATCGTTGATAAGAGTGGCGTAGAGCAGAAGCAGTACAACTTGCCCGTTTCGGCGCACATCGTTGTTAAGGAGAACGCCAAGATCAAGGCCGGCGATATCCTGATCAAGATTCCTCGCGTCGTTGGTAAGGCAGGCGATATCACCGGTGGTCTGCCGCGTGTTACCGAGCTCTTCGAGGCTCGTAACCCGTCGAACCCCGCAATCGTTTCGGAGATCGATGGCGAGATCACATTCGGCAAGATCAAGCGTGGTAACCGCGAGATCGTTGTAACGTCGAAGGGTGGTGATGTTCGCAAGTATCTGGTGCCCCTGTCGCGTCAAATCCTGGTCCAGGAGAACGACTACGTGAAGGCAGGTATGGCTCTGTCGGACGGTGCTATCACTCCGAGCGACATTCTGCGTATCCTCGGTCCTACGAAGGTACAGGAGTATATCGTGAACGAGGTACAGGACGTTTACCGTATGCAGGGTGTAAAGATCAACGACAAGCACTTTGAGGTTATCGTAAGCCAGATGATGAACAAGGTTCAGATTGAGGATCCGGGTGATACTCGCTTCTTCGAGAACCAGATAATCGATAAGTGGGAGTTTATGGAGGTTAATGATGAGCTCTACGACAAGGTTGTTGTTACCGATGCAGGCGACTGCGAGGAGGTACAGCCCGGTCAGATCATTACCGTTCGCCGTCTGCGCGACCTGAACTCGGTGCTCAAACGTAAGGACTTGAAGCTTGTTGAGGTACGTGAGATCGTTCCCGCAACGTCGAGCCAGGTTTTGCAGGGTATTACCCGCGCTGCATTGCAGACTTCGAGCTTTATGTCGGCTGCATCGTTCCAGGAGACTACCAAGGTGCTGAACGAGGCTGCGATTATGGCAAAGAGCGACCCCCTGGCAAACTTGAAGGAGAATGTCATCTGTGGTCATCTGATCCCCGCAGGTACCGGTATGCGCGACTACGACAATATGGTTGTCGGCTCGCGCGAGGAGTACGAACAGCTCGCAGCTGCGAAGTAATTCGCCAGCGAAACATATTCAAAAAGACCGATCACATTGCGTGGTCGGTCTTTTTTTATTCAAGATTCAAAATTGGATAACGTACGCTGCGTAAGGAGTTTTTGCTATTTGACCATTAAGCCTGCTATTTAGGTTAGCGAAAACTTTGTTTTCGTCATACCTTCGTGGGCTCGCCCTTTGGGCGACCGCCCCAGCCCACGAAGGTACGTTTAATTATGGACAAAGAAAAGCCACGCCCGAAAGCGTGGCTCAATCTTGAATTTTGAGTTCTGAATTACAATGGATTACAGACGCTCTTTGATTGCCTTGCTCTCGGCCTCGTAGCCAGGCTTGTCGAGCAGAGCGAACATATTCTTTTTGTAGGCCTCTACACCGGGCTGGTTGAAGGGATTCACACCCAAGATGTAGCCGCTGATACCGCACGCGCGCTCGAAGAAGTAGAGCAGTGCGCCGATGTGATAAGCGTCGATTACGGGCAGCTCGATGCGGATGTTGGGTACGCCACCGTCGGTGTGAGCCAACTGAACACCCAACTCGGCCATACGATT
>JAZUPN010000084.1:0-20852 GCA_045605245.1 Alistipes sp.
CCGTCGATAATGATCGTATTGGCGTTCGGGATATCGATACCGTTCTCGACAATCGAGGTCGCAATCAACACATCGAAATCGCCATAGATGAAGTCCATAATGAGTTTCTCCATATCCTGCGCATTCATTCGACCGTGGCCGATTGCCGTTCGCGCCTTGGGGCAGATACGGGCGACCATACCCTGAATTGTGAGCAGATCGTCGATTCGATTATGGACAAAATAGACCTGACCACCGCGTGCCAGCTCCGCCTCGATCGCCTCACGAATAATCTCCTCGCCAAACAGATGTGATTCAGTTACAATAGGTTGGCGATTGGGTGGCGGGGTCGAGATTACCGACAGATCGCGCGATCCCATCAACGAGAACTGCAACGTGCGCGGAATGGGCGTTGCGGTCAGCGTCAGCGTATCGACATTGACACTCATCTGACGCAGCTTCTCCTTCGCTCCCACGCCAAACTTCTGCTCTTCGTCAACAATTAGCAAGCCTAACTCCTTGAAACGCACATTCTTACCCAAAATCTTATGCGTTCCGATCAAGATGTCGATTTTACCCGCTTCCAGATCGGCCAGCGTAGCCGTAACATCGCGGGCAGATTTTGTTCTGCTCAAATGCTCAATACGCACGGGGAACTCTCGCAGACGGTGCGAGAATGTACGATAGTGTTGCAACGAGAGGATTGTTGTCGGCACCAAGATTGCCACCTGCTTGCCATCCGTAACAGCCTTAAACGCCGCACGCACAGCCACTTCGGTCTTACCGAAGCCCACATCGCCACATATCAGTCGATCCATCGGGCGGGTCGATTCCATATCCTGTTTGACAGCCTCGACTGCTCGCTGCTGATCGGGCGTATCCTCATACTCAAACGAAGCCTCCAATTCGTGTTGCAGATAGCCATCGGGCGAAAATGCGAAACCGGGGGTCGCCTTTCGCTTCGCATAGAGCGTAATCAGCTCACGCGCAATATCTTTAACAGCCTTTTTGGTTGCATTTTTCAGCTTCTGCCAAGCTCCCGATCCAAGTTTATAGATCTTCGGCGGCTCGCCATCGCCCGATTTGTAACGCGCAATGCGGTGCAACGAATGGACATTAACCAGCAGTACATCGCCATCTCGATACTCCAATTTGATCGACTCGAACTGCTTTCCATTCTCGACCGTCTTCACCAGACCACCGAAACGGCCCACACCGTGATCGACGTGAACAACATAGTCGCCCACCTTCAATGTATTCAGTTCGGCAACCGTAAGGCTCTCATCGCGAGAGATTTCGCCACGCAGACGATAACGATGATAGCGATCAAAGATCTGATGATCCGTATAGCAACACATCTTCAATCGCGGCCACACAAAACCCTCGTGCAGCGTCAGAGACAGCGGCGTAAAGCGCACCGAAGCGCGACCCGACTGGCGGAACACGTTCGTCAGTCGCTCGATCTGTGCCTTATTTTCTGAAAGGATATAGGGGGTAAAGCCCTGCATCGCTCGCGCCGTAAGGTCGTCGGCGAGCAGGCCAAAGTTCTTATTGAAGGTGGGTTGCGGCGAAGTCGCAAAGTCGAGCGAGCACTCTGCCGCGCGCTGTTGCGCCTCCGAACGGTGCATCAACATCACCGCCGCGCGACTATCAGCCACAAACAGATTACCCGACACTACACGCTCATCAATCTGCTCGACATCATCGCCGTCCGCCAGCAGTCGCTTACGGATATCGTTCATCCGGCGCACCATATGCAGCGGATCGTCGATCCAATAGCAGACCTTTGCACCCGCAAATGCCGCCACCGAGACACGCGCCTGCTCCACCTCACGCAGGTTGGGAATGATCTCAACGCGGTTCAGTCGCTCCTTTGAGAGCTGCGACGAGATATCGAACGAACGGATCGAATCGACCTCATCGCCAAAGAAATCGATACGGAACGGGCGGCTCTCCGAATATGAGAACAGATCGACAATACCGCCACGCAGCGAATACTGCCCCGGCTCATAGACAAAATCGACACGTTCGAAACCCGACTCGATCAATCTCTCGACCAACCTCTCGTGCGACAGATGATCCCCCACGCTCACCGTAATCGTGCGCGAATCCATCTCGCGCTCCGCGACAACCGTCTCGGCCAACGCCTCCGGATAGGTACAGACCACGAGGTATCCGCCATTGAAATTGCGGATTGCATTCAGCGCAGCCGTACGCTGCACCGAGCCTGCGGCATCAGCCTGGCCGAACTGTATCGAACGCTTATACGACGTTGGCAGGAACATCACTCGCTCGGCATCGAGCAACGCATAGAGATCTGCCGCCGCGTATGCCGCTGCATCGCGATCATCAGCCACAAAGATATGCACACCGCCACGACGCTTCACCGTAGCCGCCACCGTAGCTGTGTAGGCACTTCCTGCCAGAGCCTCCAAGCGCAACGACACAGCTCCCTCATCGAGCCGACGGTTCAGCTCGACAAACATCTCATCGCCGGCAATAGCCCTCAAAAGTTGTTCGCGGGGTGTCATATATATATTTATATATTAAGGTATAGATTTTGGGGCGGCTCAACACCGCCCCTACTCTTCATATGTTCGTTACCGATAAGGTTAATCAACCAGATTTCGACCTTTACGATCGAGATAACGGGTCTCGACTACACCAACCGACTGATCCTCCGTAATCACGATGCGGCAACGATAGCGCAAGCACCAACGCAGACGCAACGAGAACAGACCTCGTTTCAGGAACGATGCCACATAGGGGCTGACACGCAGGCGGATATACTTGATTCCCTTGTCGCCTGCCAGATACGAAATCTGATTCTCGATCTTGCGGTCGAGCAAAATCGTAGGCTCAATCTTACCCGTTCCGTAGCAGGTCGGGCAGACATCCTTCACATCCGAAATGGCCTCTGGGCGCACTCTGTGGCGGGTAATCTGCATCAAACCGAACTTCGACAACGGCAGGATCGTATGCTTGGCGCGATCATCGGCCATCAATTTGGTCATATGTTCGTGCAGCAGCTGGCGATTCTGCGCCTTGTGCATATCGATAAAATCGACAACGATAATACCGCCCATATCGCGCAGACGCAACTGACGAGCGATCTCGGCCGCAGCAGCCATATTGACCTCCATTGCCGTAACCTCTTGATCGTCTTCCTTCTTGGTGCGATTGCCGCTATTGACATCGATAACGTGCATAGCCTCCGTATGCTCGATAATCAGATATGCGCCGCGCTTCAACGAAACATACTTCGCAAAGAGCGACTTGATCTGCTTCGAGATATCGAAATTATCGAAAATGGGCACCGAGCCCTTATAGTGGCGAACGATCTTCTCCTTATCGGGGGCGATCACCTTGATATATTCGCGGATCTGCTCATACATCGCCTGATCATCGACCGTAATCGACGAGAACGAGCTATTGAGCAAATCGCGGATAATTGCGTGCGCACGATTCAACTCGCTGAGCAACAACGCGGGCGGCACCTCGTGGCGCACATTCTCCAACGCCTCGTGCCACTTATCGATAAGCGAACGAATATCGTGTTCTACATCTGCATCGCTCGCACCCTGCGCCGCAGTACGGATAATAACACCGAAATTACGCGGCAACACGCTCTGCGCGATACGTTTCAGACGCTTTTTCTCCTCATTCGAACGGATCTTTTGCGAGATAAAGACCTTGTTCGAGAAGGGCACAAGCACCACATTACGACCTGCCAACGACACATCGGCAGTCAAACGCGGGCCTTTGGTCGAGATGGCCTCCTTTGCCACCTGCACCATAACGCTCTGTCCCACTTGCAGATACGAACTGATCTTACCATTTTTCTCGATAATCGGTTCGAGCTGCATATTTTCAAGACGCATCGGGCGGCGACCTCCATTCTGTCCCGCGATCAACTTCGAGAGCGAAGCGAACTGCGTGCCGAGGTCGAGATAGTGAATAAATGCATCTTTCTCGTGGCCAATATTGACAAAAGCGGCATTCAATCCGGGCATAATCTTGCGAATTCGACCCAGATAGATGTCGCCGACGGCAAATCCCGTCTTACACTGTTCTTTATTTAGTTCGACCAAAACCTTGTCTTCGACCAGAGCAATCGTGATTTCAGTCGGCGTTACATTGATAACTAATTCTCTGTTCATATATAGAAAGTCCGCTTTGACTTTGCCCTTTTCGGGGCGGCACGGGCGGAAACGACGACCGTACCTTACTATTTATTTGATTTTGAGCGCGTCGAAGTGGCTTGGCCGACTTAACACGCTATGCAGTTTGTTCTCCGCTCTCGGCCCTATGTTCTTTGAATCGGGGTGGCGCGAGGAGTCGGACGGTGGATGAGGCTGTCGGCTTTGAAGTTGTGTTCTTTGAGTTGTTCTTTGAATTGGAGCCGACCTAAATCCCCATCGTTTGTGGTTGGTGTTTGATCCTTTCGAATCGGTGTTGTTTGATAACAAATAAAGCCAAAAACCGCGAAAGCGGCTTTTAGCTTTATTTATTGCGCTCGTGCATATGTGAGCTACCTACTTCTTCTTCTTATGACGATTCTTGCGAAGACGCTTCTTACGCTTGTGGGTAGCCATCTTATGCCCCTTTCTTTTCTTACCGCTTGGCATAATTTTGTAATTTTAAGAGTGAATAAACTTGCCTAAATTATTTTACCTTAGCAACAAAGCTCTTAGCGGGCTTGAATGCGGGAATGTTGTGCTCAGGAATGGTGATGGTAGTGTTCTTCGAGATGTTACGAGCTACCTTGGTAGCGCGCTTCTTGATGATGAAGCTACCGAAACCACGCAGATAAACATTGTTGTTCTCAGCCAACGAGTCCTTTACGCTCTCCATAAAAGCCTCTACAATCTGCTGTACCTGAACCTTCTCAACACCGGTACTTTTGGCAATTTCGTTTACGATATCAGCCTTTGTCATAGTTGTATGTTTTTTAAGTTAATTGTTCGTTAGAGAGTGCAAATATACGATAATATTTAATTAATAACCAAACAGAAACACTTTTTTTATTCATTTTTTTGCATTGAGCCCGATTCTTATGCAATCGGGTAACGTTAAGCACCATACAACAAAAATCGGCCCAAATATCAGTCAATCAGTAAGATAGGCCACACCTGCGCTGATTATCAGACAGTTACACGCTGCAAGCGCAAAAAATGCTCCATTTTTCACGTTTCACCGCCCTGCCACACAATAAATTGCTCCGATTTTGCATTATCCAACTATAATAAGTACCTTTGTAGTGGTTGTCGAGGGCTCCTTTCTGCGACAGAGCGACCCGACAACTACGACCAAATTTCGACGATACACACTTTATTAATATGGTAAAGATTCTATGGGTTGATGACGAAGTGGAGCTGTTGAAGCCCCACATCCTCTTCCTCAAAGCCAAAGGCTACGAGGTGGATACCTGCAACAATGGCTACGATGCTATCGAGATGGCCTCGGCCGAGAGCTACGATCTGATCATTCTCGACGAGATGATGCCCGGCATTACGGGTCTTGAAACGCTGCCCCGCATTAAGGAGATCCGCCCCACCACGCCTATCATTATGGTAACCAAGAGCGAAGAGGAGAATATTATGGACAAAGCGGTCGGCTCGAAGATTGCCGACTATCTGATCAAGCCCGTAAATCCCAATCAGGTACTGCTCTCGATCAAGAAGAACGTACATTCGCAACAGCTTGTAACCGAGCAGACTACGGCCGACTATCGCGCCGAGTTCGGTCGCATTGCAGCACAGGTGGGCTCGGCTCGTTCGTTCGAGGAGTGGTGCGCCATCTACAAAAAGATTGTCAGCTGGGAGGTCGAGCTCTCGGATTCGACCGACAAGAGCATCAAGGAGGTGCTGGCATACCAAAAGGCCGAGGCCAACAACGAGTTCTGCAAATTCGTGCGCCGCAACTACTCGTCGTGGATCAACCGCCGCGATGACGACACGCCCGTAATGTCGCATACGTTGATGCGCAACAATATCTTCCCCGTTGTCGATGAGAACTCGAAGACCACGTTGCTGCTGATTGACAACTTCCGCTACGACCAGTGGCGTTCGATCAACTCGATGTTGCACCCCTTCTTCGATGTTGCGGTCGATGATTTCTACTGTGCGATCCTTCCCACAGCGACGCAATATGCTCGTAATGCGATATTTGCGGGTCTTATGCCCCTTGCGATCGACAAGCTGATGCCCAAACTTTGGCTCAACGACAATGAGGAGGGCGGCAAAAACCAATACGAGGAGGATTTCCTGCAACGTCAGATGCGCACAAGTGGCAAAAACTACCGCTACACGTTCGATAAATTGGTACGCCCCGAAGCGGGTCGCAAGCTGATCGACAATATTCAGAGGGTCTATGATGCCGATTTTTCGGTCATTGTCTATAACTTCCTCGACATCCTCTCGCACGCCCGCACCGAGACCGAGATTATCCGCGAGCTAACCGAAGACGAGGCGGCATTCCGTTCGCTCACCCGTTCGTGGTTTGAACATTCGGACCTCTTTGTGATTTTGAAGATGCTCTCCGAGCGCGGCCATACGGTCATCATCACCTCGGACCACGGCACCATTCGCGTAACCAACCCCGTGAAGGTTGTCGGCGACCGCGAAACATCGGCCAACCTGCGCTACAAAACGGGTCGCAACCTCAATTACAACTCGCGCGAGGTTTATGACATAACCCGGCCCGAAGAGATTCAGTTGCCCGCAGGCTCGCTCACGTCAAGTTACATCTTCGCCTACAACAGCGATTTTCTGGTCTATCCGAACGATGCCAACCGCTTTGTTCGCTACTACAAGAACACCTTCCAGCACGGCGGAATCTCGATGGAAGAGATGATTGTCCCCTATATCGTACTGAAACCCAAGCAGTAGCGCGGCACGGGCGATAAAAACCGCACCCTTCATCGGCGCGGTCCGATAAAAACAGAAGGAGCCTGCCCCGAAAAAAACAGAAGAGCCTGTCCCAAAAAGGGCAGGCTCTCTTGCTTTTTTGCTGCTGTTATTAATCGATCTCGAATGTTCGGGCCGAGTCGCCGTCGATTGTGATCGAGACGGTCATCACATCGTCGGGCAACAGCTCCTCGATCTTTTCAGGCCACTCGACAAGGCAGAGTGCATCGCTATAAAAATACTCCTCGTAGCCCATATCGAAGGCCTCCTCGACACGCTCAATGCGATAAAAATCGAAGTGATAGACAACGCCGCCTTCACCCGTATCGTACTCATTCACAAGCGCAAACGTAGGGCTCGTAACCACATCGCCCGATCCGAGTGCCGCCACAATCTCGGCAATAAGCGTAGTCTTTCCTGCACCCATCGGCGCACGAAAAGCGACCACGCGACGCTCGCCCAGACGCTCGATTACGGCATCTGCCACGCGCGAAAGTTCGGCCAACGACGAGATCGATATTTTCAACTTATTCTCCATCTTCAACCATTAAAAGAATGCGCTATTCAGACCCGTAGCGATCTGCTCGGCCATCTTATCGAGGGCATCCTGAATCTTACCACCGATCATCATTCGCATCATCATATTGAGCTCGATGTGCAGCACCATACGCATACGCGTATCGGTTGGATCAACCTCGTGCAGCTGCAACCAGAAGGTGAAATCCATCGGGGTCGATTCGCCGCTGACGATCTTAACCAACTTTGGCTCAACACGATCGACGATGCGCATCGAGGCCGTAAAGCCCTTAACCTTGAACGAGCAGGTATCCTCGGTAGCCTGCCACTCCTCGACACGATCCTTCAACACGGGGGTAAAGTTGTCGAAGCGGCTTGCCATCGCGTAGATCTGCGCTGCGGGGCGACGAATCTGCACCTGCTTACTTTCGTATTTCTCCAATCCCATACGCGTCGTTACTCATCTTTACGCCACTGCGACGGATTCTTACGCCACTCCTGCAACGTTTCGAGCTCCTCCTCCTTCACGTAGCCCTCTTCGGCTGCGAGCGAGATCATTGCGCCATAGTTGCTCAACGTGTCGAGCTTAACGCCTGCCTTCTCGAAGTTCTCAACCGCAACGGGGAAGCCGTAGGTGAAGATTGCAACCATACCCAGCACCTCGCAACCTGCCTTGCGCAGAGCCTCAACAGCCGCGAGCGAGCTACCGCCGGTCGAAACCAAATCTTCGATTACAACAACCTTTGCACCAGCCTTAACATCGCCCTCAACCTGATTTTCAAGGCCGTGCGACTTCGGGGCCGAGCGAACATAGATAAAGGGCTTGCCCATCTTCTCGGCAGCCAATACGCCGTGAGCGATTGCGCCCGTAGCAACACCTGCCACGACCTCAACCTCCGGATATTTCTCGGCGATCACCTCGGCAAAACTCTCATAAACGAGCTTTCGAGCCTCTGGAAATGACAAAATTTTGCGATTATCGCAATAAATCGGCGAGTGCCAACCCGAAGCCCACGTAAAATAATTTGCAGGACTGAGTTTTATTGCCTTAATTTGCAGTAGCGTTTGTGCCACTTTACGTTCAATTGTATTCATAAGCGAACAATGTATATAGTTTATTTCAATAACAAAACGATCCGATTCGACCGTGTAGCGCACATCGAAGGCTCTTTGCGTATCGATGGCAACACGCTACTCGAAACCGTTGATATCGCAAAGTTATTGCAAATATTCGGAAATTCCGATAGTATCGAGATTTTATCCGACGATTTCGAGGCGGTTTTCTCCCATTTTTGTTCGTTTTTCGTCGAGGTCGAGGCCGCAGGCGGTGTGGTTGCCGACGACGAGGGGCGCGTTGTGATGATCTTTCGTCGCGAACGCTGGGACCTCCCAAAGGGACATCGCGACGAAGGCGAGAGCCTTGCGGAGTGTGCCGCACGTGAGGTGCGCGAAGAGTGCGGATTGGAGCAAGTCGTTGTCGATGAGCCCATTTGCTCGACGTTGCACATCTACAATACCTACGGTCGTTGGGAGCTAAAACGCACGTGGTGGTATGCGATGCGATGCGAGGGCTCGACCGCGACCACTCCCCAAAGCGAGGAGGATATTGCGCGTGTCGAGTGGTGCTCGCTGTGTCAAGCCGAGCGACGTGCTGCAAGCGAGAGCTACCCCACAATTGCCAAAGTTATGCAGGAGTACAAAATTTTGCAGACAAACAGAAACAAACTATAAAACCATTTTACGATGAAAAAACTTATTCTTTTTATGGCACTTATTACATTTGCCGCAACCTCTTGTCAGAACGAGAGCAAGCCCACGCCGCTTGCGATCGATAACGCTCTGACCGAGGCGGAGATCGAGGCAGGTATCCTCTCGCCCGAAGTGATGTGGAAGATGGGCCGCGTGGGCTCGTCGTCGCTCTCACCCAACGGTGAGCAGGTAGCCTACACTGTTACCTATTATAATATGGCAGAGAATCGCGGTGTTACCTCGATTTACGTGCAGGAGGTCAATGGTGGCGAGCCCCGCCAGCTGACCGACAACGCCGGCAACGACGTTAGCCCGCAGTGGGCAGCCGACGGCAAGTCGCTCTTCTTCCTCTCAAATCGCAGCGGATCGATGCAGATCTGGAACGTAACCACCGCTGACGCTATGTTGCGTCAGGTATCTGACATTGAGGGCGACATCGAGGCCTTCGGCATCGCTCCGACGGGCAACAAGCTCTATTACATTCAGCCCGTACACGTAAAGGATGTTCTCTCGAAGGATGTCTATAAGGATATGGACAAGTCGAAGGCTCGCATCTACGACGACCTGATGGCACGCCATTGGAGCTATTGGGACGAGGGCGACTACCGCCATATCTTCGTTGCCGATTTCGACGCTGCGAAAGGCATCTCGAACCCCGTTGACATCATCGGCTCGGAGGCTGCTTGGGACACCCCGCTGGCACCCTATTTCGACGCTGCCGAGATCGCGTGGAACAATGCGGGCACCGCTCTGGCATACACCTGCAAGCCGCTGACAGGCACCGAGTATGCCGTTTCGACCGACTCTGACGTATATGTCTATGACCTTGCAAGCGGCAAGACCGAGAACATCTGCAAGGGTTACTTCGTAGGCGAGGAGCCCGTCGAGGATCCCCGTCTGCGCATTATGCCCACGATGGCAGGTTACGACAAGTACCCCGTTTGGTCGCCCGATGACAGCCAGATCGCTATCCGTTCGATGCGCCGCCCCGGCAACGAGAGCGACAAGGATCGCCTGCTGGTCTATAACCGCGCCGAGCGCACCTTTGTCGATGTTACCGACCGCTTCGATTACAACGCCGCAAATGTTGTTTGGGAGGGTAACGAGTCGATCTACTTCATCGCTCCGATCGAGGCGACTCACCAGATCTGCCGCGTGGCAGTTGCAACGGGCGACGTGGAGGTGCTGACCGCAGGCGACCACGACATCAACGCCTTCACCAAAGCGGGCGAGAAGATCGTTGCCGAGATCACCACACTCTCGTCGGCAACCGAACTCTATACCGTTGATGCAGAGGGTACTATCGCACAGCTTTCGAACGTCAATAAGCCCATCTACGACAATATCACAATGGGTCGCGTCGAGAAGCGTTGGGTTAAGACCACCGACAACAAGCAGATGCTCGTATGGGTTGTTCTGCCTCCCAACTTCGACCCCGCACAGAAATATCCTACACTGCTCTACTGCCAGGGTGGTCCGCAGAGCGTCGTAAGTCAGTTTTGGAGCTACCGTTGGAATTTGCAGTTGATGGCGGCTCAGGGCTACATCGTTGTGGCTCCCAACCGCCGCGGTCTGCCTTCGTTCGGTCAGGAGTGGCTCGATCAGATTTCGGGCGATTATAGCGGTCAGAACATCCGCGACTACCTCTCGGCTATCGACGACGTTGCTCGCGAGCCGTGGTGCGATGCAGATCGTCTGGGTTGTGTCGGCGCGTCGTATGGCGGCTACTCGACCTTCTTCCTGGCAGGTAACCACCAGAAGCGTTTCAAGGCATTCATCGCTCACTGCGGCATCTACAACTTCGAGTCGATGTATGGCGAGACCGAGGAGTTGTGGTTCGTAAATAACGACTACGGCGGCTCGTATTGGGACAAGTCGAACGCTACGGCTATGCGCTCGTATGCTAACTCGCCCCACAAGTTTATCGACCGTTGGGATTCGCCCATCCTGATCTTCACGGGCGAGTACGACTTCCGTATCCCCTACACCCAGAGCTTGCAGGCATTCACCGCTGCTCGCGTACGTGGATTGGATTCGCGTCTGGTTGTATTCGAGAATGAGGGTCATCAGGTATTCCAGCCGCAGAACTCACTCACTTGGAACCGCGAATTCTTCTCGTGGCTCGACAAGTATGTGAAGAATCCCGCCGAGTAACACTCCGACATCGAACTCGTTTCGATAACCATTACGCCGCGCTCCGCTTTGGGGCGCGGTTTTTTTTAATTCATAATTCAAAAAGCAAAATTCAAAATGGCGATCCTTCTGAAATCGCCTCATCTTCGTAGGCTCGCCCTTCGGGCGACCGCCCCAGCCTCCGAAGGTGCGTTCTCCATATTGGCAGATTGGCTTTCAGCCGAGCCCCCACACCCGCCAATGATGAGCCTCATTTATAACAAAGAAAATTTTGAATCTTGAATCTTGAATCTTGAATAACAAAAAAGAGCCGCACCCCTCGGTGCGACTCTTTCTCATTGCGGGGCGAACCCTGCACTTATGCATTAGCCTTTTTGCGGCTTGCCTTCTTGGCTGCGGTAGCCTTATCCAACTCGTTGATGAAGTCCGAAAGAACGTTCATATAGTTGATAAACGCCTCGTATGCCGAGTCATAGGGGTTGAAATAGCTATGTACGTCGCCATCCGAGAACCACTTGGTTGCCATATAGTAGAAGTGGTCCGAAGTCTGCAAGAAGTTCCAAACAGCCTCATAATCGGGGTTCTTCAAGGCGCGAACCTTGTCCTTCTGTGCATAGAGCTTTGCGAAGGCCTCGTTCTGCAACTCGTTACCGAGCCAAGCCGTAACGTCGCGCTCCTCATCAGCCCACGACATTGCGTGCGGGCAGTAGAGAACTGCAACGGGCTGGTACTTCGCAGCGGTCTCGCTTACGGTACCGAACTCCAACTCGCCACTTGCCAACGCTGCTGCGGGCAGTGCACGCATAAAGTCGAAGATACCTGTCTCGGCCCACTGGTGCTCACCGAAGGTCTCATAGTCCATAAAGAGGTTCAGCACCTCACCATTCTCGCCCTTCAACCAATCAACATACTTGTCGGTAGTCAGAGGATACTCACTCCAACCCTGGTTCGAGAAACGGAATGCGATATCGTCGCTCAACTTGTAGTTACGCAGCAAGAGGCGCAACTTCTGATCGATAGCGTTTGCATATACGTAGTCGGGGCTCTTCCAACCCATCACGTGGCGCGCGCCCTCGGCCAACATCGTCTTGAAGCCCATCTCGGCTACCATCTGACCGATCTCGTCCGAGTAGATCAACTCGGTGTTACGGAAAGCGGTCGGCTTCTGGCCAAACTCCTTCTTGATCAGTGCAGCGTGAGCCTTAACCTCGCGTACGAACTCCTCCTTATCGGCCAACGAAGCCAACGTGTGCGAGTAGGTCTCGGCCAAGAACTCAACGCAGCCCGTCTTTGCCAACTCCTTGAACGACTCCAACACCTCAGGAGCATACTCACGGAACTGGTCGATAGCCGTACCGGTGATCGAGAACGACACCTTAAATGCGCCCTTATGCTCCTTAATCAGATTGAGCAGGAGCGAGTTCATAGGCAGATAGCACAACCGAGCCACGTTCTGCATAATCGACTGGTTGGTCAGATCGTCCAGATAGTTGTGGTCCTTGCCCATATTAAAGAAGCGGTACTTGCGCAGACGAAGCGGCTGATGTACCTGAAAATAAAGACAGATTGTTTTCATTGTATGTTGTTTTTTTTGTTACATTACCGATTCATATACCGCCTTGACCTTGGCTGCGGCCTTATCCCATTTCAGACCCTCAACCTCTTCAAGACCCTTCTGCATAAACATCTTCGACAGAGCGGGATAGCATACCAGCGCGTGGATAGCGTCGGCCATTGCATCAACGTCCCAATAATCGACCTTAATTGCATAGTCAAGCACCTCGGCAACACCCGATTGCTTCGAGATAATTACCGGCACGTTCGACTTCATAGCCTCCAAAGGCGAGATACCGAACGGCTCCGAAACCGAAGGCATAACATATACGTCGCTCAACGTAAACATCTTATGCACGTCAGCGCCGCGCAAGAAGCCCGTAAAGTGGAAACGGTCAGCGATACCCAGACGAGCCACACGACGAATCACGTGGTTCATCATATCGCCGCTACCTGCCATTACGAAACGAACGTTAGGCACTCGCTTCAACACCTTTGCAGCAGCCTCGACGAAGTAGTCGGGACCCTTCTGGAAGGTGATACGACCGAGGAAGGTTACGATCTTCTCATCTACGTAACGCTCTGCATCGTTGGTCTGACCCTCGGCGAAACGAACGGCGTTATGTACCGTTACAACACGATCCGAAGGAATACCATACTTCTCGATACAGATGTTACGTGTAAGGTTACTTACTGCGATTACGCGATCGGCACCCATCATACCCGAACGCTCGATCTCATAGACACGCGTATCGATATTATCGTCCGACGAGCGGTCGAACGACGTTGCGTGCATATGCACAACTAACGGCTTACCCGAAACACGCTTTGCGGCGATACCTGCATAGTAGGTCATCCAGTCGTGAGCGTGGATCACGTCGAACTGACCTTCGAGATCCTTTGCCACCTGTGCTGCCACCATCGTATAGCGGGCGATCTCCTCGAAGAGGTTTGCGCCATACTTGCCAGAGAAGGTGTATCGCTGTTTCCATACGTCGCCGTGCTGCCACGTGCGGCGACCCGTCTTGACATACTCATCGTGATACGATGCAAACTCCTCCGGGGTGATGTAAGGCACCATATTCGAGTCGATATGAACAAACGAGATCTTACTCCACAGATCCTCGGCACCCTCCGTCGGACCGAACTCGGTCTCGACATCGCTCGCATTGACCACCTTGACGAAACGCTGGTCCTCATCGCCCGATGCCTTCGGCATTACGAAGATAACCTCAACGTCGTTCTTGGCCAAACCGCGAGTCATACCGTAGCAGGCTGTACCCAGACCACCGGCGATATGGGGAGGGAATTCCCAACCGAACATTAATACTCTCATTGTTATTCCTCCTTATTTATTTTTTCGTTACTTTCTTGGTAGTCTTCTTTGCAGCGGGTTTCTCCTCCTTTGCCGCCTTCTCGGCCTTCGGAGCGCACTTCTTCGCGCCACACTTCTTTGCGGGCTTCTCTGCAACCTCTGCCTTCTCGACCTTTGCCTCGGCCTTTACTGCCTTCTTCGTCGCCTTCTTGGCGGGCTTGCGGTAGCTCTCGATCATCTCGTTGATGCGCAGAACTGCTGCAACACTCCAAGCCTGCGATACGGCACCGCGAGGTGCGTGCGGGGGATCACCGTCGTAGATCTCGTTAATCGAGCCGATACCCGACATCGTCAGATCCTCCTCGAAATCCGAGAGCATATCCTCGGCTGCCTGCAAGAACTTCTCGCCCTTCAAGTCGAAACCGACCTTCACGTAGTGCTCCATCAGCCATACCCATACGGTACCCTGGTGGTATGCCAAGTCGCGAGTGCGCTGATCGCCCTCGATACGGCCCTGATAGAGCGGATTGCGAGGCGACAGCGTACGCAGACCCTTCGGCGTTGCCAAGTGCTGACGAACTACGCGATAGACATTAACGCACTGCTCCGAGTTGAGCATCTTATAATCCATCGAGCAAGCGATGATCTGGTTCGGGCGGATAAACTTATTAACCTCACCCTCTACGGTTACGTAGTCAGCCAGATAGGCCTCACGATCCAACCAGAACTTCTCGACAAACGACTTCTTAATCAGTTCGGGCAACTCCTTCCAAGCGGCTACGAACTCCTTGTCCTTATATTTGCGAGCCAGATCCAAGGTGTAGCAAACGGCGTTATACCACAATGCATTCACCTCGACCTGATAGCCCTCACGACCCGTTACGGGCTTGCCATCAACTACGGCATCCATCCAAGTCATAGCCAGCGAGGGATGACCTGCGCGTACCAGACCGTTTGCATCGACTGCAACCCACTCGCCGATACCGCGACGGAAGGCCTCCAAGACCTCCTTCATCTTCTCGCCATAGCGAGCCCAAACATCCTTTGCGCCTACGTGCTTCTCCAACTGCTGCAAGGTCCAGAAGAACCACAGAGCCGCATCAACCGAGTTATACGACTCGCCGAGGTTGGGGAACAGACCATTCTTGATGTCGCGAACCTGCGTATCCAGAACATTCAGACAGTTCTGAACATCGCCCTGCGACAGAGTCAGACCGGGAAGAGCGATAAATGTATCGCGACCCCAATGGCCGAACCAAGGATAACCTGCGATAACGTCGGTGCGCTCACCGCGACGAACGATGAACTGACGAGCCGAGTGGCGCAGGCAGCTCAAAAAGTCGATCTTATTGGTACGACGGCCCAACTCCTCCTCAAACAACTTCTCGATCTGCTTTGCAGTAGGCATCTCTTCGAGCGAGCACGAGAAGATCACGCTCTCACCCTTTGCGATTTCGCCCTCGAAGTAGCCGGTAGTCATCAAATCCTCGTGTGCGGGATAGCCGCGACGAGCCTCCTCGGCGTACTCAAAGTTGTAGTACCAATCGGGAGCAGCGACAAACTCCATTGCCTTCTTGTTGGTCTGCATAAACAGCCAGGGGAACTCTGCATACATACGGGTCTTAACGCCGTTCTTTACGGGGTACGAGTGGCCGTTAGCATACATATTAGCCTTACCTACGGTATGGTTTTCGCGGAAAGCAAGGAAGGGGCGCAGACGCAGAACGGTACGCGAATGAGCGTCCACGAGGGTATAGCGAATCAACAACTGCGTGCGCGAGTGAATCCACAACATCTCCTTACGCAACACAACGCCACCGACACGATAGGTGATCGTGGGGGTCGGGGTGTACTGGAAGTCGATGATGTACTTGTGGCCGCGGGGCTCATAGATACCCGGAAAGCGGTGCAACGCGAGGTTGAACGCCTGGTCGTGCTGAATTACGGTTTCGTCGAGCGACGAGAGCAGTACGAAGCGGCGATCCGTTTCGTCGATAGGAGTAACAACCAGACCGTGATACTTACGCGTATTGCAGCACACGATGGTAGTACTCATATAACCGCCCTTACGATCGGTCGAGAGCATCTCGCGTTGCAGCGAGTACTCCAAGTTACCGAGTTGGTCTTTGTCAAAATTAAGTACCGACATATTATATTTGTTTAGATTTGTTCACAAAATTGCTATAAAGATATATATTTTTTCGCTAAATGCAATAAAAACAGCGAGTTTTTTATTGCATCGATGATTTTTCTCCCACCATCGAGACTTTTTGAAGGATTAGAAATTTTCGTTTCTTCCATTCAAGATTTCGGGTCGGGGAATCTTCGAAATAGACAAAATGAGTCGGGAGATCGCCCTTGCGACCTCCCGACCCCATTTTCAGTGCTGTTATGCCCACTTAACCAGAGCGAAGTCCATACGATGCGACAGCTTGTCGTTCTTGGGGAACACACGCAATGCCACGTCATACGAGCCTGTACGCTCAGGAGTGATATCGAGAGTATAAACTACGCGGCTGCCCTCGGCCTTCTCGACTTTCAACTCGTGAGTTGCGACAACCTTTACACCCTGACCCTGCTCGATCTGCTTGGCCATTACCAGCTCAACGCCGATATCCTCCGAACGCAAACCTGCAACATCAACCGTAACCTCGTAGCGATACGAATTACCTACGAAGATAGCCTCCTTGTCGATATTGATCTGCTTAACATCGAGAACATTCACCTGATCCCAAACAGCCGAAACCTTACGCTTCCAAGCGGCAATCTCGCGAGCCATAGTGTAGTCGCCCGCCTTGATCAGCTGATGACGATCGCGCAGCTTGTTGTAGAAACGCTCCTCGTAGTCGATCAACATACGGTTAGTGGTGAAGTTCGACGCGATGTCGGCGATACAGCTCTTAACCGAATGAACCCACTCGTAAGGGATATTGTCGGTACCGCGATTGTAGTACTTCGGAACGATCTCCTCCTCGATGGTGGTGTAGATCATCTCTGCATCCAACTCATCCTGGAAACGCTGGTCGGCGTAGGTGCGCTCCATAGGCAGTGCCCAACCGGCACCCTCCTTGTAGCCCTCAACCCACCAACCGTCGAGAACCGAGAACTGCATTACGCCGTTCATTACACACTTCTCACCGCTGGTACCCGAAGCCTCCAAAGGACGGGTAGGAGTATTCAGCCATACATCGACACCCTGAACCATCTTGCGAGCCAACTCCATATCGTAGTTCTGCAAGAAGAGGATCTTACCCACGAACTGGGGCATAGTCGATACCTCTACGATGCGCTTGATCAGATCCTGACCGGGCTTATCGTTGGGGTGAGCCTTACCTGCGAATACGAACTGTACGGGACGCTCCTTGTTATTAACGATAGCAGCCAGACGATCGAGGTTGGTGAAGAGCAGATATGCACGCTTATAAGTTGCGAAACGGCGAGCGAAACCGATAGTCAGCACGTCGGGTTTCAGACCCTCAACGATACGAACCATCTGGCGGGGCGAATCCAAACGCACCTGCTTGGGATCGCTTACGCGCTTGCGGATATGGTCGATCAAACGACGCTTCAAGAACATACGCTCCTCCCAAAGCTCCTTGTCGTCAATCTGATGCACCTTCTGCCAAGCGGGAATATCGTACGAATGGCCAGAGAAGCCATCGTTGAAGTAGCGCGAGTACAAACGGCGCAAGTTCGAAGCGGTCCAAGTGGGGAAGTGAACACCATTGGTTACGTAGCTGATATGCAGCTCATCCTTGAAATAACCCGGCCACATATTGCCCAGAATATCCTTGCTCACCTCACCGTGCAACCACGATACACCATTTACCTCCTGCGAGAGGTTGCAAGCCAGAACGCTCATCGAGAACTTCTCGTTAGGATCGTTCGGGTTGGTCTTACCGAGGTTGATGAACTGATCCCAAGTGATACCCAATACATCGGGATAGTGCGACATATACTGACGAATCATCGATTCGGGGAATGCGTCGTGGCCTGCGGGTACGGGGGTGTGAGTCGTAAACAACGACGACGAACGAACAACCTCCATAGCCTCGCTGAACGAGAGCTTCTTACGACCTACCATATTGCGGATACGCTCGATGCCGATAAATGCGGCGTGGCCCTCGTTGCAGTGATAAACCTCCTGCTTGATACCCATCTGGCGCAATGCACGGATACCACCGATACCGAGCAGAATCTCCTGCTTCAAGCGGTTCTCCCAATCGCCACCATAGAGGTAGTGGGTGATCGAACGGTCCTCGTCGAGGTTCAGATCGTGGTCGGTGTCGAGCAGGTAGAGATCGGTACGACCTACCTCGCACTTCCAAACACGAGCGGTCAGCGTACGACCCGGCAGAGCGATCTGAACGCTTACCCAGTTACCATCCTCATCACGAACAGCCGAGATGGGCAGTTTGAAGAAGTTCTGAGCCTCGTAGGTAGCCTCCTGCGCACCCTGCGACGACAGACGCTGGGTGAAGTAACCGTAGCGGTACAACAGACCAACGGCAACCATCGGAACATTCTTATCACTTGCCTCCTTCAAGTAGTCGCCGGCCAAGATACCCAGACCACCCGAATAGATTTTGAGCGACGAGTGCAGACCGTACTCCATCGAGAAGTAAGCGATCTTTGCCGACTTCGGATCGGGCTTCTCGTTCATATACTCCTGGAACTGTGCATATACAGCGTCCATCTTTGCCAAGAATGCTGCATCCTGCTCCAACTCCTTGTAGCGAGCGTAGCTAACCTTATCGAGCAACGAGATGGGGTTCTTATCGCACTCAACCCAGAGCTGATAGTCGATCTGCTCGAAGAGCTCACGTGCGCCCAGAGTCCACGACCACCACAAGTTGCGCGACAGGATCTCCAACGGACGCAGACGCTCAGGCAGAGTCTTCTCGATCATCAGGCGAGTCCAAGTGGGCTTCTGGGTAGCCAGCTGCTGACGAACGAAGTTGATCTGCTCGTTGTAAGCACCACCACCGTCGAACATAGCCTTGTTGGTACGTGCAACCGAATTTTCGAGAGCCAAAGCGTAAGCCTCGTTATAATACTTGATGAAATTCTCCCACAAAGCCATCTTTGCAACGGCTGCGGCACCCTTGCGCTCGGCATTTACGGTGCGGGTATCGGCGCCTGCCATATGAACGATAGCTGCTGCGATCTCATCTACAACCTGCTGATCGTTCGAGTCGGTACGCTCGATTACATTCACACCCTTAACCTTGCCTTCGAGGCCCTTAACCCACATACCGAAACCTGCCAACGAGGTGGTGATAGTCGGAACCGAGAAGGCAACGCTTTCGAGCGGAGTGTAGCCCCACGGCTCATAGTACGATGCGAATACGGTTGCATCCATACCTACCAACAGCTCGTAGTAGTGCTTATTGAAGATGCCGTCGTTACCGTTCAGGTAGCTGGGCACGAAGATAACCTTCACCTTGGGATTCTCTGCGAGCAGTACGCTGCCATTCATTGCGCGTACGATGGGATCCCAATTCTGGTCAGCCAGATAGTGGGTCGAATATTTGAATACGCCACCATCGATGGGCTGCGACTTATCTGCCAAATGAGCCTGCAAATCCTTGCGAGGGCCGTTGTTACCTGCGGG
The DNA here is from genome assembly GCA_045605245.1 of Alistipes sp. GTDB lineage: Bacteria > Bacteroidota > Bacteroidia > Bacteroidales > Rikenellaceae > Alistipes. Next base: position 19,769 of record JAZUPN010000084.1, read on the forward strand.
AACGGTGATGTAAGCCAATACATCGCGCTTCAACTCATCGCTCTCGGCAATCTTCTTCAACGACTCAACGAACAGGTCAAGACCCTTGTTCTTGAACTCGTAGCGACCGCTTGTACCAACGATCAGGGGCTCCTTCTCGAACTTGGTGCCGAGGCAAGCCTCTGCAACCTCGATCATCTGCTTACGAGCCTCCTTACGCTTTGCGTCGAACTCCTTATCCTTCCATACGAAATCGTCTTCGAAACCGTTGGGAGTAACCATATCAACCTCACGACCAAGCAGATACTGGCACTCACGAGCCGTAATATCGCTAACGGTGAGGAATGCGTCGTGGTAAGCAGCTGCAACCTTCTCCAACGAGTGCTTTGCCATTACGTTGAACTGGCGAGCCTTCTCGTCAGCGTTGAAACGCTCCAAATCGCCGTAGAGGGGGAAACCGTTACCTGCCAGGCAGCGACCCATTACGGTTGCGTGGGTAGTGAAGCACGAAGCCACATAGGGCGAGTGCTTGCGCAGGTAGAGGCCACCGCTCGAAGTCATCCACTCGTGGAAGTGAGCGATGCAGCTGTCGCTGATGGTGCAGTAGTTGTCGATATAGCTCTCGATAACGCGTCCTGCGGCGTAACCGAACAATACGGGCTCGATGTAGTCCCAACCACCGCTGATAGAGTCTACGCGGTAGGTCTCCCACAGGAATTGGAGGAATTTATCTTTTTGCGAGAAGAACGGGCCAAAGTCAACCAGCACGGCGATGGGGCTGCCTTTGATTGCCCAACGGCCGATTTTTACGCTGAGACCCTCGTTGTAGAGGACTTGACGCCAGTTTGCCAGCAGCTCGGTATCCTCGATGAACTCGGGGTTATTGCCCTCTCGGTGCAGATCCGGACCGATCAGAATGTAGTTGTCGCCCATCATGTTGTGGACGGTCTGTGCTTTGGTCGCGACTACCGTGTGTATGCCGCCAACCTTATTGCACACCTCCCAACTCACCTCGAATAGGTAGTCGGCAGGAATTTTCTTGTTTTCAGTGTTGCTCATATTTTCTTGTGAATATCAATGCAATTTCCAAGTGCACTCCGAAGCC
>JAZUPN010000085.1:0-24356 GCA_045605245.1 Alistipes sp.
GTCTGTGCCATTTCGAGATTAGGTTTCTCGGTGAAGGTCTTAACCTTCGAAATCGCTTCGCGCGAATTGACCTGAATATATCCGTAGCCGGTTTCGGGGCGCGAAGGTCGCAGGCCGATTGTCATCAACACCTCGTTCGATGTGGCATAATCGACACACTCGCGAGCGACATTGATAAACTCCACTTCGTCGAGGATCAGATGATCCGACGGGGTTACGATCATCATTGCTTCGGGATCCTCCTTTGCCAGACGCTCGGCTGCGTATGCGATGCAGGGGGCCGTATTGCGACCAATCGGTTCGCACATCACCTGATCGGGGCGGAGTTCTGGAATGTGTTCAAGCACAAGATCCTTATATGCGCTGTTGGTCATCACCAAGAAGTGCTCGGCGGGGATCATACGTGCGAAACGCTCGAATGTGTGGCGGATGAATGAACGACCCGTTCCTAAAATATCGAGAAACTGCTTCGGTTTGTTTTGACGGCTGATCGGCCAGAAACGTGTGCCTGCGCCGCCTGCCATAATGACACAATAGATGTTTTTGCTCATTTTTGTTATACTGTTTTTCTTGTTATTCAGCGTGAGAGTGTTACATAAAAAACTCCTTTGTGCTACATAAACGATGTTTCATCGTGGCTTCGTATCTCGAAAAGTTGCCTAAATTGGCCGATTTCGGACCGAAAAACACACGCACACGCGTTATATATTGTGTAGCATAGTACAAAGATAAAAAATTTTCCGTAACTTTGCCGCCCGAAACGAAATAATTTTCACGTAGTAAGAATGAAAGTACGCTACTTTACCATACCTAACCTGCTTACGCTCTCAAATCTGCTGTGCGGCTCGCTGGCCGTAGTGTCGGCTTTGGAGGGCGATCTGGTCCGCGCATTTTGGCTTGTGATACTCTCGGCTGTGTGCGATTTCTTTGACGGCTTTGCTGCTCGTCTGCTCAATCAATACTCGGCACTGGGTGTTCAGCTCGACTCGCTGGCCGATATGGTCAGCTTCGGTCTGGTCCCTTCGACGGTCGTTTTCTCGATCTGTCGCACGCTCTGTGAGTCGGGGGCTTATGAGTTTCAATCGTGGTGCTATGTAGCCTTTATTATCGTGCTCTTCTCGGCACTTCGCCTTGCTCGATTCAATATCGATGAGTCGCAGCACGAGGAGTTCCTCGGTCTGCCTACGCCCGCTTGCTCACTCTTTTTTGTTTCGGTGGGCTGGCTCTTTGCGAAGGGTTTTTTGGCGGGGATCGATCCCATTTGGTTTGCTTTGGCGGCAATTGCAATGGCAACAATGTTGATTGTTCCCGTCAGAATGTTCTCGTTTAAGATCAAGAGTTTCGGTTGGAAGGGCAATGAATTGCGTATTTTGTTCGTTATTCTTACGGCTGTGGCTGTTGCGATGTGGCAGATTAAGGCTCTGCCTTGTGTGATTGTGGTATATATCTTGATCTCGCTGGTGCGCCATTTCGCGGTAAAGAAGTAAGGTAAAGGAGATAGAGGAGTAATACGCTCAAAAACAATGCGATCGAAGTTAATCTACATATTGTTGATTGTGGCTGCGGCAGTGCTGTGGCCTTCGTTCGTATTGGCGCAAAATACAAATAATGCGGCAGCGGAGTTGATGCGCGCACAGCGTGAAGGTCGTGGTTCGGCACTCGATCAGGCCGGTGCAAATCCCTTTGGCGAGCAACCGCAATACGACGAGAATGGTGATCCGATCGATCCGCAGGGGGGCGAGCAGGAGGATACGACCAAAAAGGAGCGTATCAAGAAACCTCTCGAATCCTACTTTTTCAGCGACTCGATTCGAGCATTGAATAACTTCCGTTGGAAGCTCGATCCCTATGCCAACCGCGTCTATATCCAGCCGTTGGATACCATTCTGCGCGACTGGCGAATCGATTATCCCTTCCAGCAAAAGGGCGTTGGCGACATCTATCTGGGTAATTTGGGTGGTGCGACAGTCCCGATGAACTACTTCGATCGTCCGCAGAATTTCGACTTTCAGATGGCGAAGGCCTATGAGGGCTATCTGATGCATACGGATAATGTCGATTTCTTCAATGCCAAGCACCCCTACACCCATCTGGACTATACGACCGCAGGTCAGAAAAGTCGCCAAGAGGAGAATTTTCGTGCGACACACGCCCAGAATATCAACCCCTCGACCAATGTCAATATCGACTATAAGAGTCGTGGTACGCGAGGCATCTATACGTGGCAACGCGCCAGAGTTAAGGACCTCTCGGTCGCTTTTGCTCATACGGGCCGACGCTACTCGGTGCACGCCGGATATATCTACAACGCTGTCGATACGCGCGAAAATGGCGGTGTAGTAGATGATTGGGCGATTGTGGATACGATGTTCGAACTTACGACCAACGTGCCCGTTAAGTTGCAGGATGCAAAGAATAAGATTCGCAGCAACTCGTTCTATGTCATTCAGTCGATCGGTATCCCGTTTATCGGATTGACCGAAGATGACTTTACGATGGGTGATCGTCCGGCGGTATTTATCGGCCACGCATTTGAGTATAGCCGTATGCATCGCAAATATACCGATACCCATAGCGGTACGGTCTATACCGACGAGCGCGACGAGTCGGGTGGTCAGACTCGCTACGAGTACTATAAAAATTGGTTTATCGACCCCGAACAGACTCTCGACTCGACCTTCGAATCGAAACTCTCGAATCGTCTTTTTGTTCAGATCCAGCCCTGGAACCGAGATGGCGTTATCGGTGTGATCGATGCAGGTGTGGGTGTGGATAACTATCGCTACTACCAATTTAAGCTCGACGATTATCTGTCGGGTGAGCGTAAGGCGGAGAGTAAGACCAGCTACTACGCCTATGGCTCGATCGATGGCCGAATTAAGAAGTATGTCGATTGGGGTGGCGATGTTAAGTTCTATCCGTCGGGCTATCGCGGCGGAGATTTAGAGGTAAGCGCAGATATCGCTCTACGTGCGTTTATTAAGAATCGACCGATTACGCTTTCGGGCCGATTCTCGAATGTGCTCCGTTCTCCATCGTATTTCGAGGAGAACTATTTCTCAAACCACTATGCGTGGTTTACTCCTTTGAAAAAGGAGAATGAGACCCGTTTTGAGGTTGCCCTTACGGCACCTGATTACGCCCTTGAAGTGGGTGCTTGGTATGGCTTGGTGCAGGGTAAGATCTATCTCGATTCACTGTGCCAGATGAGCCAAAGCAACTCTTCAATCAGCGTTACGGGTCTGTATGCTCGCAAGGATTTCCGCATTGGCGGACTCCATCTGGACAATAGGGTATTGTTGCAGTGGAGTACGGATCAAAAGGTAATCCCAGTGCCCAAAGCAAGCGTCGTGCTGTCGTATTATTACGAGTTCGATGTCGTTAAAGATGTACTGCGTATGCAGGCAGGATTGGAGGGAAGATACAATACGAAGTATTACTCTTTCGGCTATAATCCCGCGCTGGCATCGTTCTACAATCAACGCGAAAAAAAGGTCGGAGGCTATCCGATGATCGACGCTTTTGTTTCAGCGAAGTGGAAACGTATGCGAATATTCTTGAAGTTGCAACACGCCAACTACAACCTATTCGGCCAACGTACCTACTTCTCTGCGCTTCACTATCCGCTTAATGCGCGTGTGTTGAAGCTGGGATTCTCGTGGGGTTTCTATGATTAGCGTGCTCGACAGCTTCCGAAGCTGCCCGCAAAACCAAAATTTATGTTTAAGAAGACAGTTTTAACAGTATCGTTTTTAACCGTTCTTGCAATTTTCATTTCGTCGGAGCGTCTGCTGAATCCTGCGCAGAGTGCGGTTCAGTACGATAGCGTTCAGACAATTTTACCGCTTGTCTCCACCGTTGAGGCTACGACAAGCAACGTAACCAAGGCTCCTGCAACCACTGTTGCAGTGAAGAAATCGGGCAACCGTTCAATCTCGGCATACGACGATATGATGCGTCGTGCAGCAGCCGAGTCGGGCCACGATTGGCGATTGTTGAGTGCAATCGCATACCACGAGTCGCGTTTCAATCCCGAAGCTGTCTCGAAGGTGGGAGCCTTTGGCCTGATGCAGATTATGCCCCGTGTGGCGGAGCAGTTCAATGTTCCGCAGGAGGAGGCCTTCGAGCCGGAGATGAATATCCGTCTGGCATCGAAACTGCTTAACAAGATCAACCGATCGCTCAAACTCTCCGATTCGGCATCGGAGGAGGATCGCCTAAGCCTTATGTTGGCGAGCTATGTGGGCGGTATCGGCCACGTGCGCGATGCACAGCGATTGGCTGCGAAGTATAGCGAGGATCCCGAAGATTGGGAGGTTGTATCGCGTTATCTCGAACTGAAAGGTCAGCCCGAATATTATGAGGATTCGGTCGTTCGTTGCGGTCGTTTCACGGGCATTAAACAGACCTTGGCCTATGTGCGCAACGTGAAGTCGCACTACGACAAATATTGCGAAGTTGCAACGCACTAATCACATTGTGCGGTCGTTAAGGCCAAACCTTTGAGAATTAAGAGTCGCCTGCGGGTGGCTCTTTTTTTATTTACGATTCACAACTTGCAATTCGCAATTCACGATTTAAGATTCTCGATTTCTTTTGGCTGAATCAAGCATTTCGCCGTATTTTCTTCAAAAAAATCTTTCGCGCGCGCGATGGGTATGCGCGCGTATGGAAATTTTATGTATATTTGCGTAATGTATTGTGCCGAAGGTGAAATAGAATTACCTTTGCGAAAAAAAGAAACCATCATATTAGAGAATACAAGTTATGAAGATCTACGATATTTCCCAAGAAGTTTTCAGTTGTCAGGTATATCCAGGCGATCCAGCACCGGAAAGAAAGGTACTTGGTTCGATGTCAGAAGGTGAATTGTATAACCTGACAGCATTTAGTATGTGTGCACATAATGGTACACATGTTGATGCTCCCTTCCATTTTCTGAAGGATGGGAAAACTGTAGACACCATCTGTCTGGAAGCATTTATAGGTATGGCTTATGTGGCAGAACATCATGGAATCGTTTCTGCTGATAATGCTCTTGGATTCATCGAAAAGGCCAAGGCACTGAACCCAGAAGCTGCAAAGAGAATTTTAATTAAGGGTGCAGCAGAAGTTTCACTTGAAGCGGCAAAAGTATTTGCATCTTCAGGAATGATGCTTTTAGGAAATGAATCGCAGACAGTCGGCCCTGAAGATTCTCCAATGGCAGTGCATCAAGTGTTGTTGGGTGCTGATGTCGTATTGCTTGAAGGAATTCGTCTGTCGGAGATCTCAGAAGGTATTTATCTATTGAATGCTGCTCCGTTGAATCTTTCAGGTTCTGACGGAGCACCATGTAGGGCGATATTGATGGATGATGTGTTAGGATAAGTACCTTATCCTTGCCGATTCTCGTTATGTATATTTGCGTGATGTATTGTGCCGAAGGTGGAATGCTCAAAATGAAATTAATCTCAAAAACTTAAATAAATTATGCAACAAGATCAACAAAAACAGCTCACTTCGCTGCCCGAAAATGCCTACCGCGAGTTGGCCGAGGGCGAGAAGTATGAACCTATGATGTCGCCCAATTCGACACCGGCAGAGGTTACCCCTTACTCGGTTTCGATGGGTATTTTGATGGCCGTTCTGTTCTCGGCAGCAGCGGCTTATCTGGGCTTGAAGATCGGCCAGGTCTTCGAGGCTGCAATTCCTATTGCAATTATCGCAGTCGGTGTTGGTAATATGCTCGGCAAGCGCAATACGCTGGGTCAGAACGTAATTATCCAGTCGATCGGTGCGTCGTCGGGCGTAATCGTGGCAGGTGCAATCTTCACCCTGCCCGCGCTCTACATCTTGGGTTTGGAGGCGCAGTTCTATCAGGTATTCCTCTCGTCGCTGTTGGGTGGCGTGTTGGGTATCGTGCTGCTGATCCCCTTCCGCAAGTACTTCGTTAAGGATATGCACGGTAAGTATCCCTTCCCTGAGGCTACGGCTACGACCGAGGTGCTCGTTTCGGGTGAGAAGGGTGGCAATCAGGCTAAACTGCTTGCTGTCAGCGGTCTGATCGGTGGTCTTTATGACTTTGTGATCAGCACCTTCGGCTGGTGGCACGAGCAGGTAACCACTCGTATCTGTGATTGGGGCGTTGAGATGGCCGACAAGTTCAAGACCGTGATGAGCGTCAATACGGGTGCAGCGGTGCTCGGTTTGGGCTATATTATCGGTCTGAAATATGCCGCATTTATCTGTGCAGGTTCGTTCCTCGTATGGTTTGTAATCGTTCCCGTTATCGGTATGGCGGGTGGCGATGCAACGGCTGCAATGACCGCAGAGTCGATCTTTGCCGCTTACGCTAAACCGATCGGTATCGGCGGTATCGCAATGGCTGGTATTATCGGTATCGTACGTCAGGCAGGTATCATCAAGTCGGCAGTAGGTCTGGCTGCAAAGGAACTTGGCGGTAAGAAGGGTGGTGCAGTTGAGGCTCCGGAGCGCACGCAGCGCGATTTGTCGATGAAACTCATCCTGACCGTTCTGATCGCAGCTCTCTTGACCACGTTCATCTTCTTCCAGTTTGGCGTGCTGAACAATTGGTTGTACTCGATCGTTGCAATTTTGATCGTATTCGTTATCTCATTCCTCTTTACTACTGTTGCAGCTAACGCAATCGCAATCGTTGGCTCGAACCCCGTTTCGGGTATGACGCTGATGACCTTGATCCTCTCGTCGCTCGTTTTGGTAAGCATCGGTTTGAATGGTACGGCAGGTATGACCGCAGCGATGATCATCGGTGGTGTGGTTTGTACCGCGTTGTCGATGGCTGGTGGTTTCATCACCGACTTGAAGATCGGTTATTGGTTGGGTACAACTCCCTCGAAGCAGGAGGGTTGGAAGTTCCTCGGTACGGCGATCTCGGCAGCTACGGTTGCAGGTGTGATGATCATTCTGAATAAGACCTATGGTTTCGGCCCCGATAGCCCGCTGGTAGCTCCGCAGGCTAACGCTATGGCCGAGGTTATCCGTCCGTTGATGTCGGGTGGCGAGACTCCGTGGATTCTCTACTTCGCAGGTGCAGCATTGGCTCTGACGCTGACTATGATCGGTGTTCCCGCGTTGGCATTTGCTCTGGGTATGTTTATTCCTCTGTCGCTCAATACTCCGCTGTTGGTCGGTGGTTTGATCGCTTGGTTCGTATCGAGCCGCTCGAAGGATAAGGCTCTGAATAAGGCTCGCGCTGATCGCGGTACGCTGATTGCATCGGGCTTCATTGCCGGTGGTGCGCTGATGGGCGTAGTGAGTGCAGTATTGCGTTTCTGCGAGATCGATTGGTTTGCTGCCGAGTGGAATGCATCGAAGGGTGCAGAGTGGCTGTCGGTTGCGATGTATGTACTGATCATCGGTTATATGATCTGGGATTCGTGCCGTGCCAAGAAGGAGGAGTAAAACCGTTTTAACCGAACAAAACTTTTTTGAACTATGGAACTGAAAGAACGCTTTTTGAAATACGTTTCGTACGACACACAGAGCAACGAAGAGAGTACGACATTCCCCTCGACCGATAAGCAGAAGGTGCTTTTGGCCGATTTGGCAGAGGAGATGCGCCAGTTGGGTATGACCGAGGTTACGATGGACGAGTATGGCTACGTTATGGGTACCATTCCCGCCTCGGAGGGTAAGGAGTCGGCTCCCGTTATCGGCTTTATTTCGCACGTCGATACCGCACCTGATATGAGTGGTAAGGATGTCAAGCCGCAGGTGATCGAGTGCTACGAGGGTGGCGATATTAAGCTCAACGAGCAACTTACGATGCGCGTTGCGGACTTCCCCGAACTCAACTTCTTTAAGGGTCATACGCTGATTCACACCGACGGCACAACGCTGCTCGGCGCTGATGATAAGGCGGGTGTGGCGGAGATTATGACCGCTGCGGAGTATCTGCTGACCCATCCTGAGGTGAAGCACGGCAAGATCCGCATCGGTTTTACTCCCGACGAGGAGATTGGTCGCGGTGTCGATTACTTCAATGTCGAGGCCTTTGGTGCGCAGTTCGCATATACTGTCGATGGCGGTATGGAGGGCGAGTTGGAGTACGAGAACTTCAACGCCGCAGGTGCCAAGATCCATATTCAGGGTCGCAACGTGCACCCCGGCTATGCAAAGGATAAGATGATCAACGCATTGCAGGTTGCTTGCGAGATCAATGCAATGCTGCCCGCAGTTCAGCGTCCCGAACACACCGAGGGCTACGAGGGTTTCTACCACCTGATTGGTCTGAATGGTGCGGTCGAGGAGGCCAATATCAGCTATATCATTCGTGATCACGATCGCGCAAAGTTCGAGCAGAAGAAGGCATATTTGGAGAGTGTCGTAGCACTGCTCACGAAGAAGTATGGCGAGGGTGTGATCGAGCTGAAATTGACCGATCAATACTACAATATGCGCGAGATGGTCGAGCCGCATCCCGAAGTGATCGAGCGTGCGCTGGCTGCTATGCGTGAGGCTGGTGTAGAGCCGTTGGTTCGCCCGATTCGTGGCGGTACGGATGGTTCGCGTCTGTCGTATATGGGTCTGCCGTGTCCCAACCTCTTTACGGGAGGTATGAATTTCCACGGTAAGTTTGAATACTGCTCGCTGACTACGATGGGTCGCGCAATGCAGGTTATTCTGAATCTGGCTCGTCTGTGGGCCGAATAGTAAGGCAATGAAAAACTTTGGTTTTTTGAAGGTCGCTGCGGCCGTTCCTACGGTCGCAGTTGCCGATTGCTCGACCAATGCCGAGCGAATCGAGCGTCTGATGCAACGCGCCGAGGAGGCAGGTGTGGCAGTAACGGTCTTCCCTGAACTGTCGCTGACGGGTTATACCTGTGCCGATCTCTTTGCACAGACGACGTTGCTCGCGGCGGCCGAAAAGGCGTTGGAGCACTTGGTCGATGCAAGTGTCGAGATGCGCGGCGCATTTGTTGTGGGATTGCCCGTTGAGGTGCGTGGCGTTCTGTTCAATTGTGCGGCTGTTATCTCGCGTGGTGAGATTGTGGGCGTGGTGCCTAAACAGAATCTGCCTAATCACGGCGCGTTTGGCGAGGGTCGTTGGTTCGCATCGGGAGTGTCGATGGAGTTTGACTATTGCACTCTTTGCGGTCGCGAGGTGCCGTTTGCTAACGAGTTGATCTTTACGGCTGACGATCTCCGCTTCGGTGTGGAGATTGGCGAGGACCTGTGGTCGGTAGTGCCTTCGTCGTCGCGTATGGTATTGAGCGGAGCAGAGTTGATTCTCAACCCTGCGGCTTGTCCCGAAGAGGCTGAAAAGTACCAATATTTACGTGCGCTTGTGGCACAGCAGTCGGCACGTGCGATGACGGCATACGTTTATGCGTCAGCAGGTTATGGCGAATCGACTACCGACCTGGTCTTTGGTGGCAATGCGATAATTGCCGAAAATGGCGATGTGTTGGGTGAGGGTAAGCGATTTGCAATCGAGGATCAGCTGGTGGTTTGCGATGTCGATATCGACCGCCTGCGCACCGAGCGTCGTCGTTCGACAACGTTCGCTAACGAGGCAATGATGATGTCTCCGATCTCGGATGTGGCAATCTCGCTGCCCGAAGGCGATGTGAAGAGTCGCTTTGACCGCGTGGTTGATCCTTCGCCGTTTGTTCCGACCGATGAGCAAAGACGTGAGGCTCGTTGCGCGGAGATCTTCTCAATTCAGACGATGGGTCTGGCGAAACGATTGCAACACACCCACTCGAAGAGGGCGATTATCGGTATTTCGGGTGGCTTGGATTCGACTCTGGCACTGATTGTTACGGTTGCTACATTCGATCGTTTGGGCCTTGATCGCAAGGGCATTATCGGTGTTACGATGCCCGGTTTCGGAACGACGGGTCGTACCTATAATAACGCCTTGCGAATGATGGAAGCGTTGGGTATTACCGTGCGCGAAATCTCGATCGTGAAGGCTTGCCGCCAGCATTTCGAGGACTTGGGTCTGCCCGAAACGGATCGAAGCGTTACGTACGAAAATTCGCAGGCTCGCGAGCGTACGCAACTGCTTATGGATCTGGCAAATATGGAGAATGCTCTGGTTGTTGGTACGGGCGATTTGAGCGAGTTGGCATTGGGTTGGGCGACCTATAACGGCGACCATATGTCGATGTATGGTGTAAATGGCGGAGTGCCCAAAACATTGGTGCGTCATCTGGTTGGTTGGTTTGCTTCGCAGCCTGAAAACGAGACTGTTGCGGCTACGCTGCGCGATGTGATGGCAACGCCGATCAGCCCCGAATTGTTGCCTGCCGACGAGCAGGGCAATATCGCTCAAAAGACCGAAGATTTGGTCGGACCGTATGAGTTGCACGACTTTTTTATTCACTCGTTGATGCGTTGCGGTTATGCTCCCGATAAGATTGAGTTCTTGGCACAGAAGGCATTTGAGGGTGTTTATGATGCGCAGACAATAAAACATTGGCTTTCGACGTTTGTACGTAGATTTTTCAGTCAGCAATTCAAGCGTTCGGCTCTGCCCGATGGCCCGAAGGTCGGATCGGTATCTCTGTCGCCGCGTGGCGATTGGCGAATGCCGAGCGATGCAGTTGCGGCTGAATGGCAGGCTAAAATTAAGTAAAGAAGCAGATGAAAAAAGTTTTAGTATTGGCGGTAGCGATCTTCTTCTCTGCCGCAGCAGTTCAGGCGCAGAGCTTGAAGGATATTTTGGGCGGTGTGGTTAATGCCGTTAAGGGCAATACGACCACCGAGCAGACAATCGTAGGCGAGTGGGGCTATAATCGCCCTGCAATTCAGCTTAAAAGCGAGAATGTTCTAGCGCAGGCGGGTAGCTCACTGATGGTCGGCACGATCGAGAAAAAGCTGGCTCCCTACTACGAGAAGGTGGGTTTGAAGGCTGGCTCGGCGGCGATCACGCTGACCGAGGATAAGCAATTTACGCTGGTTGTCGGCAAACGCACCTTGCAGGGAACATACGAGTTCGATAGCGAGACCAACGCTCTGACGCTCAATTTTACGACCAAAACGTCGGTCAAGATTGGCAAGGTGAAGGGTACGGCGCAGATGTCGAACGGCGATTTGAAGTTGCTCTTTGCGGCCGATAAGATGTTGAAGATTGTCAAGGGTTTGTCGGCGGTTTCGAATAATTCGTCGATAGCAGCAATTTCGCAGGTTGCCGATCAGTACGACGGAATGAGCCTCGGAATGACCTTCGCAAAGTAACTCGATCTACACAACAAAAAAACAAACGCCGCGATCTCATTTTGGAGGTCGCGGCGTTTGTTGTATAACGGCGTTGTTGTATATATAAAGGTATTCACTTACCTCTTTTTGCGTTTGCGCTGCACAGTCCAGCCGAAACGACCGATCTGCTTGCCGAGAGCGTAGTAGTGGCCGTGCATATAGGTTATCGGGCGGGCGCGTTCCAACTCGAAACGACCTGTTTCGGGATTGATGTATGCCTCGTCGGCCTGCACATTGACCACATCGGCCAAGAACATATCGTGCGAACCGAGTTCAATCACCTCGCGCACGCGGCACTCGATCGCAATCGGAGCCTCCTCGATAATCGGCGCATTTACCATCGCTGCGGGCGAGGGTGTAAGGCCACACACCTCGAATTTGTTATACTCGCGGCCCGAACGCACTCCGCACCAATCGGTCGCCTCGGCCAGAGCTTCGGTGGTGAGATTGATGACAAATTCGCCCGTACGTTTAATGATTTCGTAGGAGTGGCGTTCGCGTCGTACGGAGATGTAACACATTGGCGGCTCGGAACATACGGTGCCGGTCCAAGCGATTGTGATGAGGTTATATTCTTCGGGTGTCGCACCGCAACTGACCAGCACGGCGGGCAGAGGATAGACCATTGTGCCGGGTTTCCAATTCTGTTTCATTGTGCGTGAATTTTCGTTTCTACAAATATAGCTTTTTTGTTTCAAATTCTCTATATTTGTACAATCAAATTCAAAAAATCGGATTTATGACTACGACCCAGTACAATAACCGACCGCCGAAACCGAATAATTATCTCGTGCTTTCGATTTTGGCAACGATTTTCTGCTGCTTGCCGTTTGGTATCGTTGGTATTATAAATGCGGCAAAGGTCGATAATGCATATTATAGCGGCAACTACGAATATGCCTCATATCTGTCGCACAAGGCCAGCAAATGGACGTGGATTGCAATCATTGCATCAGTCGTGATGTGGATCGCTTATATCGGATTTTTTATGATACTCGCACTTGTTCAAGAGTTGTAGTTTAGGCTTATGAGAGAGAATAATAACCACCATTCGTATTCGACTCGCTCGGAGAGTCTGCCGCCAAAGACCTATTTGGTGGAGTCGATTTTGGCAACGATTTTCTGCTGCCTGCCGTTCGGTATTATAGGCATTATCAATGCGGCGCGTGTCGAAAATGCCTTCTATTCGGGCGACGAGACCGAGGCGGAACGTCTATCGGGACAAGCTCTGAAATGGGTTAAGATAGCATTCTTTACGGGCATTGCAGCCGTGGTGATCTATCTGGCCTGTCTGGTACTCTTCGTGCTGCAAGGTGCCAATGACTTTTAGTTGATTGATAACAAGCAATTTAGCTTTTTGAATAACCGTGGATTAAAGTGGTCGGAACTGCTTTAATTCGCGGTTTAACTCTTTTTCGCGGCCGCCAACGTGGTGATTGACCAATGCGTGGAAAGCGGCCGAATGGTTGCGATGAACGGTGTGGCAGAGTTCGTGGATAATAATGAAATCGATCAGGTGGTCGGGTAGCAACATCAAATATACGCTCATCGACAGATCGTTGCGCGACGTGCAACTTCCCCATTTACTGCGCGTTGCACGAATCGATACCGAACGATATTCAAGACCGATTCGCCGAGCAATCTCCTCGACCCTCTGCGGCAGATACTCCTTCGCTTCTCGGCGCAGAGCCTCGGTAATTCCCTTAATGATAATGGTTTGCACCTTTTCGTCGCTAATCTCTGTGTCGGGGTGGTGGCGCACCGTAATTTCATCAGACGAGATACGCGCCGAGGGCTGCAAGCAGTTCTGTTCGCAGAGTACGACCAACTCGTGATGTCGCGTGTGAAATGGTGGGCGGATAAGGCGTTGCTCGGCCGTCGCACGTTGTTTTTCGAGTGTGGCGAGAACCCAATCTAACTTTGTTTCAAGGAATTGCAACGCTCTTTCGCGCGATGAGAACCAGGGATAAGCAACCCGCACACGACCATTGCGCACCGAAATTCGAATGTTTCGGGCACGCGCCACTCGCTCGGTTTCGATCGCGCCGAGCGTAGGGTGGAGGATTGTGCGTTTCATCGCTATTGTGCGAGTTGTGAAATCGAAACGGTTGCTCGATTTTGCTTAACCGATGCGCTGGCGAACAACCTCGAAGAGCATCACCGCCGCCGCAGCCGATACGTTGAGCGACTCGATATGACCGATCATCGGAATTGCCAACTGCTCGTCGCACAGCTTCATTACCTCCTTCGAGATACCACGCTCCTCGTTGCCCATTACGATTGCAGTCGGGCGCGTGAAGTCGGCATCGTAGAGCAGTTTGCGACTCTTCTCGGTAGCTGCAACAATCTGATAACCTTCGGTTTGCAACATCTTGATAGTGTTGCGGATCGAGCCTACTCGGCATACGGGAATCGCTGTCAGCGCACCTGCCGATGAACGAATAGCCTCGGCATTTACGGGTGCGGCATTTTTCAGCGGCACGATCAATCCGTGCGCACCTGCACACTCGGCCGAGCGAGCGATAGCACCGAAATTTCGCACGTCGGTAACGCCGTCGAAGATGACAATCAGCGGAGTCTCGTCGTCGGGTACGCGCTCGAAAATATCCTCTACCTGCACATATTCGATCGCTGCAATCTGTGCCACAACGCCTTGATGGTTGCCACGTGTCAGGCGATTCAGCTTCTCAATGGGAACTTCCTGAATATGAACGTGGTGGCGATAACACAAATCGCGCAATTCTGTCATCAGCTGACCCTCTGCACCCTTGCGGATATAGAGTTTCTCGATCTGCTTTCCCGCTTCGATAGCCTCGGCTACGGGGCGAATTCCGAAAATAAGATTCTCTGCCATATCTTTCGTTTTTTTAATTTTCTTCAATCAATTCAAGCTCGTAGCTCGCCTTTTCCCACTCGTGCATCTGGTGGTCGTAGCGCGATTTAAGCTCGTCGTAAGCGCGATAGTCGGCCTCGTTGTACTTGGTTGCGGTGGCAAAACGGGCATCATACTCGGCGATCTGCGACTCGATCTCGGCCAACTCGTTTTCGATCACCTCGATAGCTTTGCGCAATTTGCGAATCTGCTTCTCCTGCTCCTTCTTCTGTTCATACGAGAGCTTACCCGAAGAGTGCGCATTACTATCCTTTGTTGCGGTCGTTGCAGTCGCTTTGCGCTCGATTTCGGCCAGCGACTCGACCTTGCGCTTTTCGAGGAAGTAATAGATGCCGCCAAGGTATTCCTTAACGCCGCCGTCGCGGAACTCATATATCTTATCGACCATTCCGTCAAGGAACTCTCGATCGTGCGACACTACGACAACCGTACCGTCAAAACGCATAAGTGCCTCTTTCAGAATATCTTTCGAGCGCATATCCATATGGTTTGTCGGCTCGTCCATTACGATCAGGTTATGTGGTTCGAGCATCATACGCGCCATAGCCAAACGGGCACGCTCGCCACCCGAAAGTACCTTTACCTTCTTCTTGATATCCTCGCCTCGGAACAGGAATGCACCCAAAATATCGCGCAGACGAGTGCGAATATCGCCTACGGCAACACGATCCAGAGTATCGAAGACCGTAATCTCTCCATCCATCAGATCCTCCTGATTCTGTGCGTAGTATCCGACATTGACATTCGCACCGAGACGAATCGAGCCTTCGCTTGCCTGCAATTCGCTGACCAACATACGTGCAAAGGTGGTCTTGCCCTCGCCATTGCGACCAACAAGAGCGATCTTCTCGCCGCGCTCGATAACGAAATTTGCACCACTGAAAACGTGCTTCGTGCCGAAACTCTTGCCCACCTCCTTCACCTCGGCAACGATCTGTCCGGAGCGTGGTGCAGGCGGGAACTTAATATTCAGTGTCGAGAGATCCTCCTCATCGACCTCGATACGTTCCAGACGTTCGAGCTGCTTGATGCGCGACTGTACCTGATTCGATTTGGTCGGTTTGTAACGGAAACGCTCGATGAACTCCTCGGTCTTCTCGATCATACGTTGTTGGTTCTCATAGGCTGCCATCTGCTGCTCGCGGCGTTCGCGACGCAGGACAACGTATTTGCTATAAGGCACTTTGTAGTCGTAGATCTTGCCGAGAGAGATCTCAATCGTGCGATTTGTTACATTATCAAGAAAGGCGCGGTCGTGCGAAATGAGCAGCACGGCACCATTATAATTTCGCAGATACTCTTCGAGCCACTCTATCGTTTCGATGTCGAGGTGGTTCGTCGGCTCGTCGAGCAAAAATATCGAAGGGCGACGCAGCAGCAACTTCGCCAATTCGATACGCATACGCCAACCGCCCGAAAATTGGCTTGTGGGACGGTCGAAATCTTCGCGGCGGAATCCCAGACCGAGCAGTGTCTTCTCGATGTCGGCATCGCGGCTGTCGCCACCCAAAATGTGGTAGCGATTGTTGCACTCGTCAAGGCGATGCATCAACTGCTCATATTCTGGCGAATCGTAATCTTCGCGCTCGGCCAATGCCGTCGTGATACGCTCGATCTCGGCCTCAATTTCAAGTACTTCGGCAAAAGCCTTTGCCGTTTCGTCTATCAGCGTGGTCGTATCGGCCACCTTCATCTGCTGCGGCAGGTAACCAATCGTACAGTCGCTATTGCGCGTAACAGCACCCGACGTAGGCTGTTGCTCTCCCGTAATAATTCGTAGGAGAGTCGTTTTACCTGCGCCGTTCTTACCGACAAGACCTATGCGATCCTTGGGGTTTACCAAGAATGAAATTTGGTCGAAAAGAGTCCAGCCGCCAAAACTGACGGTTACGTTATCGATCGAAATCATCGGTCGTTATGCGTTGAGAATCTTTAAGATTTCCTCTTCGGGATCGGCCGCGCGGAATACTGCGCTACCAGCAACCAGCGCATCGCAACCTGCCTCATAGAGCTCGCCCGCATTGGCCGCCGAAACACCGCCATCGATCTCGATCGTAACATCAAGACCCGCCTCGTCGATCATCTTTCGCAATTCGCGCACCTTGTCGGTCGAGCCTTCGATAAAGCTCTGACCACCGAAACCGGGCTCCACGCTCATTACCAATACCAGATCAACCTTCGGCAGCAGATCGCGCAACACCTCTACGGGAGTTTTGGGCTTGATCGAGATGCCGACCTTTGCGCCGCTTTCGCGGATCAGGCGGATGGCCTCTTCGGGTGTCGAGGTAGCCTCATAGTGAAAAGTTACGATGTCGGCACCTGCTTCGGCAAAGCGAGCGACATATTTTTCCGGCTCTACGATCATCAGATGTACATCGAGTACCTTATTCGAGGCCTTGCGGATAGGTTTCATTACGGGAAAACCGAACGAAATGTTGGGTACAAAAACGCCATCCATTACGTCGATATGAATCCATTGCGCCGCACTGCGGTCGATCATACGTGTATCGCGGTCGAGGTTTCCGAAGTCGGCCGAGAGCATCGAGGGGGAAATAATTCGTTCCATACGAGATTTTGAGTATTCTTAATGGACAAAGATACGCATATTTCTCGAAAAATATAGCTATATTTGCCAGAAGATAATCACGTAGAGTATGAATATTGCCGTAATTATATCAATTTCACTTGTTCTGTTGCTACTTTTAGTAGCATTGATCTATTCGCGCCGTGAGTTGCGACTCTCGCGTGCCGAGACTGTTGCCGAGCGAGAGAGTGCTCGCAGGGAGGCCGACGAGCAACTCTCGAAGGTCGAGGAGTTGCAGTCGCGCATAGTTGAACTTACGGCCGAAAAGGGTGAGGTGCAGACCGAGTCGGAGCGTCGCGCGGTGCGTATCGAGGCTCTTGAAATGCGCCTTGCCGATCAGCAACGTGCGGCCGACGAGGAGCGAGAACAGCAGCGCGAGGAACAGCGACAAGCGGCGGAGAATCAGCGCGTTGCCAATGAGCAGATGCAGAAGGCGATGCAGGAGCAGTTCCGCAATTTAGCGAACGATATTTTGGAGGAGAAGAGCCGCCTGTTTCGCCAGACCAACTCGGAATCTATTGAGCAGTTGTTGAAACCTTTCCGCGAAAATATCACCGATTTCCGCCTGCGTGTCGAGTCGATCCACCGCGATGATCTCGAACGACACGGTGCATTGAAGAACGAACTTAAAAATCTGATGGAGCTCAATCGTCGCATCACCGACGAGACCAATAACCTTACGGAGGCCATTCGCGGCAATTCGAAGGTGCAGGGCGATATGGGTGAGATGATTCTGACGACGATTCTCGACCACTCGAATCTCATTAAGGGCGAACACTACGTTGTACAGGCGAACATCAAGGATGAGGAGGGCAATAATCTTCGTCCCGATGTGATTTTGAACCTTCCCGACGGCAAGCGTGTGATTATCGACTCGAAGGTGTCGCTAACGGCTTATCTGGATTATACGCGTGCCGAAACGGCTGTCGAGCGCACTGCGGCAATGGCACGACATATCGACTCTATACGTCAGCATATTAAGGAGTTGAGCCGTAAGGAGTATCAGCGTTTGTTGGACTGCACACCCGATTTTGTGCTGATGTTTATTCCGATCGAGTCGGCATTTTTGGAGGCTATGCGCGAGTGCCGCGATGACCTTTGGTTGGAGGCCTACAATCGCAAGGTTATCCTCTCGTCGCCGACTAATTTGTTTGCGATGTTGAAGTTGGTCGATGATCTTTGGCAGCGCGATAACCGCAATCGCAATACCGAGCGTATTGCGCAGTTGGGCGTGAAACTTTACGACCAATTTGTGAAGTTTGTTGCGGCAATGGATGGTGTAGGCAAGGGTATCGGCGACGCACAACGTAGTTACGATGAGGCGTATAAGCGACTGACTTCGGGCAACGAT
The DNA here is from genome assembly GCA_045605245.1 of Alistipes sp. Taxonomy (GTDB): domain Bacteria; phylum Bacteroidota; class Bacteroidia; order Bacteroidales; family Rikenellaceae; genus Alistipes. The sequence continues at coordinate 18,058 of JAZUPN010000085.1, forward strand.
AACCTTGTCCGCAATAGTGAACGCCTGCGCCAATATGGTATCAAAGCCAAGCAAACGCTTAACCCCGCGCTTATCGCTGCGGCTACTGACGAAGAGGACGAGGATAGGGCGAACGAGGAGTAGTGCGCTTCGTCTTATAAAATCTCAAAATACTCTAAATCTCAACTTCGCGCCATTCGCCATTGACGAGTAGGCGTGCGCGACCATTGCGTACGGGTTTGATTGCATCGGCTTCGGGGCAGATCAGTCGAGCCTCTCCGTGTTGGTCGATATATTGCCAAACATCGCCCAACTGCACCGCCGCATAACCCTCTTGAAAGTCGAAGGCTGAGCGATATGCCGCACCGATACGCCAACGACCGTCATCATCCGTAAATCCCCAATAGCCGCCCTTTGCTGCAAGGTGCAGTTCTCCATTCGGTGAGATCTCTTCGGTCGCTTGATGCAGAACATTGTCGAGCCCTTCGAGAGAGTGTATGGGTGAGCGTAATGATCTGATTATTAAAGAGTGAGCCGCATCGCCTGCGTGCGCAAACAGACGCTCCATCTCGGCCACTGCCGCGCTCTCTCCTGCAACGGCTTCCGATGGGTCGATCAGCACTCCGTCGCCACGATCGAAGCGGCGATAGAGATCATAATCGAGAGCCAATGCCGCAAGTGTTGCCGAGATCAGCGCAATAGGGTAGTCGTCCAAATAGCGATCAAAATCGCGCTCCGTACGCGATGGGTGGCGATAGCCATCTGTTCCGAGCTGTGTCGTAGTAAGACCTGCCAATTCAGGTGTGTAGATCGAATCAATGTCTATAAGTCGCATTCCGCGCGGCGAGCAAATGATGTTTTCGGGTTTCAAATCGCCGTGAGCCCACTCCTGATCAATAAGTTCGAGCGCAAAGCGGTCAAAATCGGCCGACAGACGAGAGAGTCGCTCCTTGTCGCGCTCGATGACGGCATCGAGAATCTCGTCATTCAGCGAGCGACCTTCGATCCACTCGCCAACCGTAACGCCTACCTCGACCGTTCCACCTGCATCATCATCGATCGTTAGCTCTCGGTCGAGCCATTGACAATAGGCCGTCAGTGGTGTCCGTTGCGAGCAGGTGCAACGCTCCGCAATCGCCTGCGGAGGTCGCAGATAACATTTGAGCATCATTACTCGTCCCTCGCTCACAATGCGAAATACCACAGCATCGTTACCCGTTCGGAAGCTACCTTCGGGCACAACACGTGGTGTGCCGAGCGTGCGAAAACGCCCGACCGAATCGGCCAATGCCTTCAAATATTGATAAACCGAAAATATCATCGCCCTGCTCAACAAAAAAGGTTGCCCGACTCACTCTCGCGCGGGCAACCTTTGAATTAGTTAGAGGCACTCCGCACCCATCGCGGAACCGAGCTAACTTATCTATTATCTCGAATTACTTATTCAATCTCTCGCGTACGCGCTGTGCCGCCTTTTCGAGTAACTCGGCAGGGCAACACAGAGTGATACGAACGTAACGCTTACCCTCGCTACCGAAGATTGCACCAGGGGTTACGAACACGTCGCACTTCTCCATCACCTCGTCCGAGAATTGGAACGAATCACCCTCGTAGCTTTCGGGCAGCTCGGCCCAGATGAACAGACCTGCCTGACCCTTGCGATAGGTACAGCCCAGTGCATCGAGCAACTCGTAGCCCTGCTTCTCGCGAGCGTAGTAGATGTCGTTCAACTCCTTGAACCACTCGTCGCCCAGGCCCAATGCGGTTTCGGCAGCGGCCTGTACGGGATAGAACATACCCGAATCCATATTGCTCTTGAAGCAGAGAATAGCGTCGATCCACTCCTTCTTTGCGAAGATCGCACCTACACGCCAACCGGCCATCGAGTGGCCCTTCGACAACGAGTTGAGCTCCATAGCAACCTCCATCGCGCCCTCTACCTGCAAGATGCTCATCGGCTGCTGGTTACGAACAAAACTATAAGGGTTGTCGTGGATAATCAGGATGTTGTGCTTTGCGCCAAACTCAACCAACTTCACGAAGAGTTCGGGAGTCGGAGTCTGGCCTGTCGGCATATTGGGATAGTTCACGAGCATCATCTTTACGCCCTCCAAACCGGCAGCCTCGATAGCATCGAAATCGGGCAGGAAGCCTGTCTGCTTATTCAGCGAGTAGGGAACCATAACGCCACCCGACAACTTAACGGCTGCACTATAAGTGGGGTAGCCGGGGTTGGGAACCAGCACCTTATCACCAACATTGAGGAAGGTCTGGCAGATGTGCATCAGACCCTCTTTCGAGCCGAGCAGAGGCAGTACCTCCGAGCGGAAATCTACATCGACGTTGTAGTAACGCTTGTACCAATCGGCAAATGCCTTACGCAGAATAGGCTCGCCCTGATACGACATATATTTGTGTACGTCGGGACGCTGTGCCTCTTTTGCAAGGCGGTCAATAACCGACTGGTGGGGCGGCAGGTCGGGGCTACCCATAGCCAAACGAATAATTTGGCGGCCTGTTGCGGCCTCGATTTCGCTGATTTCGCGCAATTTACGCGAGAAATAGTACTCGCCAATGCCATCCAAACGCTGTGAACGCTCGATAGTAACTTTGTTCATAATTTGAGATTATTGAATTTAGTTAATTTAGTTCATATCCAATTGCACAAAGGTAGTGAATATATTTCGATATTGTTCGTCTGCGAGGCAATTTTTTGACAGATTTTTTGCAATGTTCCGATACGCTTTTTTGTCGCTATTTGTCGCTCCTTTCTAAAAGAAATTGCCGATAGCGGTAAATTCTTCGCTATTGCGATAAGATTCGCCATATAATTAAGGTATATTCACGAAAAAAAATTAACTTTGCAAGTTGGAAACTATACTTTTGAAACATTAAACGAAAACTATAAACTCATACAACCATGAAAGCTGAATACATTCCCTTCGTTGAAGAACTGATCGAACTTGCAATTAAAGAGGATATCGGTGATGGCGATCACACCTCACTCTGCTGCATCCCCGCCGAAGAGCGCGGTCGTATGCGTCTGCTGTGCAAGCAGGATGGTATCATCGCAGGTATCGAGGTTGCACAGATGGTGCTCAACCGTTTGGATCCCGAAATGGAGTTCGAGCAGCTGCTCGAAGATGGTACGCGTGTGAAGGTCGGCGACGTTGCATTCTACGTGTCGGGTCGCTTGCAGTCGCTGTTGCAGGCCGAGCGTATCCTGCTCAATATTATGCAGCGAATGAGTGGCGTTGCAACCCAGACGGCGATCTATGCCGATCGTTTGGAGGGCCTGAAAACCAAAGTATTGGATACCCGAAAGACCACCCCTGGTATGCGCGTTTTGGACAAGATGGCCGTTAAGATCGGCGGCGGCGAGAACCACCGTATCGGTCTGTTCGATATGATCCTTTTGAAGGATAACCATATCGATTTCGCGGGTGGCGTAGCGCAGGCTCTGACCAAATGCCGCGAGTATCTGGCTCGTACGGGTCGCAATTTGAAGATCGAGATCGAGGTGCGCACGTTGGAGAATATCGACGAGGTATTTGCAGCGGGTGGTGCCGATCGCATTATGCTCGATAACTTCTCGCTCGAAATGACTCGCGAGGCTGTGAAGCGTATTGCAGGTCGTTGCGAGATCGAGTCGAGTGGCGGTATCACGCTCGAAACCCTGCGCGACTATGCCGAGTGCGGTGTCGATTTCGTCTCGGTAGGTGCGCTGACTCACCAGATCAAGAGCCTCGATATGAGTTTGAAGGCTTGCTAAACGACAGATTATGAGAAAAGTATTCTTGTTCGTGGCTTTGGTGGTGGCCGTTGTGGCCAATGCTGCCGAGCCTTATACCTATACCGACATTGTGCGTCTCGGTGCAAAGCAACGCTCGGTCTATGGTCTGCGTTCGACGGCCGATGGCGAACACTATACCGCTATGGTCAATGGTTCGGTGTGCCGCTTTGCGTATGCTACGGGTGCGCAGACCGATGTGATCTATGATGCAAAGGCCGAGGGCGCGGTTAGCGTGGGCGATTATGAGTTTTCGCAGGACGAGAGCCTGCTGCTCATTTCGTCGAATCACTCGCCGATTTACCGCCACTCATTTACGGCCGACTATTATATCGCAAAGGTCGGGGGACGTGCCGAAGTGCTTGCCCCTGCGATTGCGGGTAAGCGCGATGCGGTCATCTCGCCCGACAATCGTTGGGTGGGTTTCGTTGCCGAGAATGATCTCTATATCGCTGATATGCAGAATGGTGGTGAGGTGCGTCGCCTGACTGACGACGGCAAACGCAACCATATCATCAATGGCGCAACGGATTGGGTTTATGAGGAGGAGTTTGCATTTACGCGAGCCTTCGCATTCTCGCCCGATGGCGCGAAGGTGGCCTACCTGCGTTTCGACGAGAGCGAGGTTGAGGAGTTCGAGATGATGCGCTATGATGCGCAACTCTACAATCGCCCCTACAAGTTCAAGTATCCGAAGGCGGGCGAGCGCAATTCGACGGTCGAGCTGTATGTCTATGATATCGCAACGGGTAAGCGCACGAAGGTCGATGTTGGAACTGAAACCGATCAATATATTCCGAGAATCGGCTGGACTCCGCGCGGTGAGTTGTATTTCTTCCGCGAAAATCGCCTGCAAAACCATTTCGAGGTGCTGTTGGCTTCGGACGAGGGCTCTTCTCGTGTGATCTATAACGAGACTTCGCCGCAATATGTCGAGCGTGTCGATGATCGTACAATCACCTTCCTCTCGGATGGCGATCGCTTTGTGGTGCGCAACGAAACCGAGAGCGGATACTATCACCTCTACCTTTATAGCGCATCGCGTGGTCGTCTGCGTGCATTGACCGAGGGTGCGTGGGAGGTAACCGAGGTTGTTGAGGTAACTGACGAGCGCGTCTATTTCCTCTCAACCGAGACTTCGCCCTTGCGTCGTAATCTCTATTCGGTTAAACTCAACGGCCGAGATAAACGCCGAATCACCCATCGCGACGGCATGTATCGCATTGCACCGAGTCGCGGTATGCGATATTTTATCAGCTATTTCTCGTCGGCCGATTCGCCCCAGATCGTAACCTTGCACCGTGCCAATGGCGAGCAGGTGCGCGTGTTGGAGGATAATTCGGACTACGCAAAGGCTACGAGCGATATGCCCCGCAAGGAGTTCTTTACCTTCACAACGGAGCGTGGCGATCGTCTGAACGGATATATGGTTCGCCCGTCGGATTTCGACAAGAGCAAGAAATATCCCGTGCTGATGACGCAGTATTCGGGGCCCGGTTCGCAGAGTGTGGCAGATAGTTGGGTGCTCGGTTGGGAGGACGCAATGGTGCAGAACGGCTACGTCGTGGTTTGTGTCGATGGTCGCGGTACGGGCTTCCGAGGTGAGGCATTTAAGAAACTGACATATGGGCAGTTGGGTCGCTTGGAGGTTGAGGACCAGATCTCAACAGCACGCTATTTGCAAACGCTCTCGTGGGTCGATGCGGAGCGTATCGGTATTTACGGTTGGAGCTATGGCGGCTTTATGGCTTTGGGTGCGGCACTGCGCGGTGGCGATCTGTTTAAGATGGCAATTGCGGTTGCGCCCGTAACCTCGTGGCGTTACTACGATTCGGTATATACAGAGGTTTATAACGGTCTGCCGCAGCAGAATGCAGCGGGTTATGATGATAATTCGCCGATCAATTTTGCCGAGGGCCTTTCGGATCGCACTTCGCTACTGATTATTCACGGTACGGGCGACGATAATGTCCATTTCCAGAATACGGTCGAGATGGTGCGTGCGCTGAATCGCGCAGGCAAGCAGTTCGATCTGGCGATCTATCCCGACGATAACCATTCGATGGTACCTACGGGTCGCATTCACGTGCGCGAACGTATGGTGCGCTACACGTTAGAGAATCTCTAATCCGTCGAGATCGATATCGAGCGGCCGCCCGTTGAGTATAACTCGCGCGCGGCCGTTTTCGTATCCGAAAGCGTCGTCGTAGCGCAGTGTAACCACCTCAAAACCGCGTGTATCGATAAAGCCCCAACGATCGTCGCGACAGGCGGTCAGGCGATACTCTTGACAGTCGCCCAGATAGTCGTAATAGGAGCTGATGCGATGTCCGAGCGAGTCGTATAGTGCCCAGCCGTGCTCACCGCCAACGGTGGCAATGTTGTAGTCAGCCGACCAACAGATGTCTTCGTGTTCGGGAGCAATGATCCACTCGCCGAGCTTATTAATCAATCCAAACCCATCTTTTGTCTCTACTACGGCGCGACCTTCGGTAAATGGCTCGGCATTTAAGAATTGAGGCTCGATAAT
>JAZUPN010000086.1:0-6609 GCA_045605245.1 Alistipes sp.
AGGTGCGTATATCGCTCAAACAAAAGCCACGCTCTTTGCAGAACGTGGCTTTAATTATAATGCGTAAATCGAAAAGTTATTTCTTCGCCTTCACATACTCATCGATCGCTTTTGCGGCACGACGACCAGCACCCATAGCGAGGATTACGGTTGCGGCACCTGTAACGATGTCGCCACCTGCAAAGACTCCCTCGCGCGAGGTACGGCCTGCATCATCGGCCACGATGCACCCGCGACGGTTGGTTTCAAGGCCTTCGGTCGTAGCCGCAATCAGCGGATTGGGCGAGGTTCCGAGTGCCATAATAACCACATCGCACTCGATCTCAAACTCCGAGCCCTCCTTCACAACGGGCGAACGACGACCCGACTCATCGGGCTCGCCCAGCTCCATCTCGACACAACGAATGGCACGCACCCAGCCCTTATCCGTTCCGAGCACCTCGATCGGATTGGTCAGCATACGGAATTCGATACCCTCCTCTTTGGCGTGATGTACCTCCTCGACACGTGCAGGGAGTTCGACCTCCGAACGACGATAGACGATCGTAGCCTCGGCACCCAAACGCTTTGCCGTACGCACAGCATCCATTGCCACATTACCACCGCCGACAACAACCGCACGACGACCTGCATAGATCGGCGTATCGTACTCTCCGTCGTACGCGTGCATCAGATTGGCACGAGTCAGGAACTCGTTTGCCGACACAACGCCATTCAGATTTTCGCCATCGATACCCATAAAGCGGGGCAGACCTGCACCCGAACCGATAAATACCGCGTCATAGCCCTCCTCATCAAGCAGTGAATCAACCGTTACTGTGCGACCTGCGATAGTATCCGTTTCGAACACAACGCCCAAACGACGCAACGAATCGATCTCGCGTGCCACGATACGCTCTTTCGGCAGGCGGAATTCGGGGATGCCATAAACCAACACGCCGCCAACCTTGTGCAGAGCCTCGAAAACGCGCACCTCGTAGCCCAATTTAGCCAAGTCGCCGGCGCAGGCCAGACCCGACGGACCACTACCGATAATCGCCACACGATAGCCATTCGGTGCAGGGCGTTGCTCGTCAGTTCGGCCGTGTTCGATCTTCCAATCGCCAACGAATCTTTCGAGCTTACCGATTGCGACCGGTTCACCCTTAATACCCAGAATACAAGCACCTTCGCACTGCGACTCCTGCGGACATACGCGACCGCAGACGCTCGGCAACGAACTGTCGCGAGCGATCGTATCGGCCGCTGCCTGCAACTCGCCCTTCAACACGTGGCCGATAAATTCGGGGATCGAGATCGAGACGGGGCACTGTGCCACACATCGCGGATTCTTGCAGTTCAGGCAACGCGACGCTTCGAGTTGTGCCTCTTCGAGGTTATAGCCGTAGCAAACCTCCTCAAAATTGGTTGCGCGTACCTTCGGGTCTTGCTCGCGGCAAGCCACACGCGCTATCTTATTAGCCATAATCTTCTTCGTTTTTGCGGTTACTTATCCAGACCTACGCGACATTTATGTCCTGCGGCACGCTCGGCAGCAATAGCATTGGCGCGTTCCTCCAACGAGCGATACATACCCTGACGGCGCATTGCCTCGTCGAAATCGACCTCAAAGGCATCGAATTCGGGGCCATCGACACAGGTAAAGCGAGTGCGACCGCCAACCGTTACTCGACAAGCTCCGCACATACCCGTACCATCGACCATCAACGCATTGAGGCTCACCGTAGTTTTCAGATTATATTCGCGGGTGGTGAGCGTTACGAACTTCATCATAATCATCGGACCAATCGCAACTGCCTCGTCATACTTTGCGCCGCCATCGATCAACTCACGAATCAGAGCCGTAACCATACCCTTGAATCCCTTCGAGCCATCATCGGTTGCGATATGCACCTTCGCCACGGCCGACATACGCTCCGTAAAGATCAACATATCTTTGGTCTTTGCGCCGATAATCACCTCACACTCAACACCTCGCTCCGAGAGCCACTTCACCTGCGGATATACCGGCGCGGTACCTACACCGCCCGCCACGAACAGAAAACGACGCTTGCGCAACTCCTCGATCGGCTCTTTGACAAAATCCGAAGGACGGCCCAACGGACCAGCGAAATCGATCAACGACTCGTCCTCCTCCAATGCCACAATCTTACGCGTCGAAACGCCAATTGCCTGTGTAACAATCGTTACCCAGCCCTCCTCCGAATCATAGTCGGCAATGGTAAGCGGAATACGTTCGCCCTGCTCGTCGGCACGAACGATCACAAATTGTCCCGGCAGTGCCGCACGGGCCACTCGCGGAGCCTCGATGCGCATCTCCCAGATGCCCGATGCGAGCTCTCGTTTGTAGAGAATCTTATACATAGTCTATCTTCAAATTTTTAGTCTTCTTATCTTACGACACCCGTAATGCGCAACTGACGCATCGGGCGTTCAGGATCATTGGTTATCAGCACAATGCGTTCAATTGCGCGGCCATAATCCAACTTCGAGGGATCGACCGTAACCCTCATCACCACGCTCTTCGACGGCTCAACCTTTGCGCCCGCCGCAAGCGACGTTGTGATAGCCTCGTGGCTCGGAGCAATCGAACGCACAAAGAGGGGCTCCCCTCCGTTATTTGTCAATCGAACGCTCAACGTGAAGGGCTTATCACTCTTATTGACCTCCTCGAACTTCAACATCTGTCGCTCGAACTCCGCCTTCGGAGCGAGTTCGTTATTCAGTATCTCGAAACGCTCGATGGCATAGCCGTTGGTTGCGATCAGCATAACATCGTCGCTACCCTCGACACGCAGTTCAAACTTATCGCTCAACTCGCCAAAATATCCCGATGAACGCGATACGGCGTATGTGAATTCGGCGCGACCACTTGCCCCCGCCGGAATCGTCTGCGGGAAGTCGTGGCGCAGAAAACCACTCTCGGCACTCTGCGTCAAGCGCACTACGATAGGCTTTGATGAAGTATTTATATAATTTATATACAACGTCTTACGTTCATTCTGCGTTACATAGTTAAATGGCAACGTACGCGTACTCACACGCAGCCCACTCTCGCCCACCGTCGCAGGATATAGTTCCTCGACCGTCTTCGTTCGGCCGATTACACTACCCGTAATACGCAACGTGGTACGATAGCGGCCATTACCCGTAAAGACGGATATCTCCTTCGAAAACTCACCGGGGCGGTTGGCCGGATCGAACGTTACCTTCATCACACCGCGCTCGCCCGCCAAAATCGGCTTACGGCTGAATTCGGGCGTGGTACATCCGCACGAAACATTGACCTGATCGATCACCACGGGTTGCTTGCCGCGATTGATATATTCGAAATTGCACGACACCTTTCCGTCGTCCTCGCGAATCGTTCCGAAATCCCACACCGTACGGGTAAAACGCAACGGCGCTTGCGCCGAGGCCGACACAGCGACAAGACACAACAATGCGACGGCAAACACTCGCAGAACGATATTTTTTGAGAAAACAGCCATACCTCTTTTATAATATCAGTACAAATATAGGTTTTTTGACTGAAAAACGCATTTTTTTGAGAATAATTGTGATTTTTTTATCGAAAATATTTGGAGGTAACAAAATTTGACGTATCTTTGCACTCGCAAAACGAAAGGAACTCGTTCCTCGAAGGTTGTATAAATTTTAATTGTTATTATTCCTCAATAGCTCAGTTGGTTAGAGCACCTGACTGTTAATCAGGGGGTCGCAGGTTCAAGTCCTGCTTGAGGAGCGGAAGGAGATGCAAAAGCATCTCCTTTTTCGTTTTTGGTCGGTTTGTCAACCCTACTGCCGCCCAAATGTCCAATTCTTCGGAAGAAGTTGCAATTTTGAAGTTTCATCGCTATATTTGCCAAAACAAACGATCCGAAAAATGACACATATCGAACTACTGATCATCGCCATCGGGCTCTCAATGGATGCCTTTGCCGTCGCTATCGGCAAGGGCCTGTCGGTGCAGAAAGCACAGCCTGCGCACTACCTGAAAGCAGGCGTATGGTTTGGTGGTTTTCAGGCACTTATGCCTGTCATAGGATACTATCTCGGATCGACATTTTCGAGCGTCGTTGCCCACATCGACCATTGGATTGCATTCATTCTGCTCGGTTTGATCGGCGCAAATATGATCCGCGAGGCCTATTCGGGCGAGAGCTGCGAGGTCGATCCCGACTTCTCGACCCGTTCGATGTTACTGCTCGCCATTGCGACGAGCATCGATGCCCTTGCGGTGGGTGTTTCACTCGCCTTTTTAGGCGTTCCTATTCTCGGTGCGGCTTTGGCAATCGGCATTACCACATTTCTATTTTCGGCCGCAGGAATACGCATCGGCAACATCTTCGGTTGTCGATATAAGTCAAAGGCCGAACTTGTCGGAGGTGTAGTTTTAGTGGTTATGGGCCTTAAAATACTGCTTGAACACACGCTGGGACAATAAGTTAGGCGTAACCGTTTTGCAAGCACGCATAAATAAAGAGCCGCACCCCCATTCGGAGTGCGGCTTTTCTTTACGCTAAACGACAAGCGGATTACAGCAGAATCTTCACACCAGCCGTACAATTCACGCCCATCGAGGGATAGAGCGGATAGATATAGTTGCGACGATTCAGCAGATTATTAACCTCGGTCCAAACCGAGAAACGCTTACCGATGCGATACTCCGCCTCAACACCCAAATCAATACGCGCAGGGCAGCTACGCTCGAAACTATAACCGAGATACTCGCCCTCGGCGAAGGTTGCATATTGCAGGCAGTCGTAGCCATCCGTCGCGCCGAACTTAACGCCCACCATAAACTTCGCCGACGAGTAGCGCACCTTGAAATCGACATCGTATGCAGGCAACGGCTTACGACCATCGCTGTAATCGAGCATATAATAGAGCGTCTCACTGCCCTCACCAGCAGCCGAAACACCTGTGAATTTATCGATCTGCTCACCAATACGATTGATATGGTAACGCGCATCGAGCGCGAACTCCAAACCGCGAGCGGGGCGCAGCGTAAGCTCACCACCGATATCGATACGTGTCAGTTTATCGGTCAGGGGGAAGTAGTATGCACCCAGCAGGCAGGGATACAACATTCGATTGTTAATATATGCGCCGGCCCAAACACTATAATCGAGAACCTTCGAGCGAGTGGCACCCATCAGACCCAAACGCACCTTATAGACACCGGCATTCGCTCCGTTATAGACGGGGGCGATGTAGGGATTCTGCGCTCTCAACGTGCCGTAATTATAGGCTTGCAGACTGCCGTCAGCCTCAACAAAGGGGGTGAAGAGTGCGCCATCGTTATAACTCAAACGCAGATAGGGGAACAGATGCACCCCCTTACTCTTCTCGCCGATGGCAACCGAAGAGCCCAAAGCGTAGTGGCCGAGAGCATCGAGAGCCGAATGATTGGCTGTGCAGTTATCGACCTGAATGGTTACACCCGCCTCAACGCGCAAAGCTCCATTATCGAAGAGGTAGCGCGGGGCGACGGTCAGAATCGAGTTTTTATAGTCGGTAGACTTTGTGCCTCTTACAAAATCGTAGCCGGCAATGAGTCGTGCGCCGTGTCGAGAGAACATCTTTGCAAACTCCACCTCGGCCGACAGATCGGCCTGGGCACCCTTGAAATCGACAACCGAACCCTCTTTTATCGAACTGACAAACAGCTGGTTAATCTTCGACGAGAGGTAACTGCCCTTAATCTCGGCACGAACATTCAGGAACGAGAGATCGGTAAAGTCGCTACCAACCCATACTCGACCGCCAACGCCGAACGCATTGAGCGGATTGGCAGCATTTAGGCCGATCGTATTATCCATCGTAAAGCTCTGCGAAAGCTCGTCGGTCAGAGCCAGATCGCCGTAATAGTGGCGCATATCGTGCGATGCATCGATGTCGGCACCAATTGCGAAACGCTCACCAATCGAGTGCGACCCGAACAACTTCAAACGGGTATCGGAGTATGCGGCATTGCGCTTAATGCCCTGCAAATCGGCAATATCGCACCACTGACCGCGATGAGCCACATCTACACCCACATAGTCGCGAGCCGAAGTACTATACACGAAATTCAGATCTCCCAGCGAATTAAGCGGATAGCCCGCACCCGCCTTAATATAGAGCATCGGTTGAAACGGATAGACATAGACGCTTGTATTAGCCGCCGCAATGGGTCGCTGTTCGAAGACCGTATTCCACGCTACGGGCGAGATAGCATAGCTCAATTCGGGATGCAGAGCCACCGTATCGTCCATTCGCGGTGCTACGGACAACTTATCGGGAATTTCGAGATTGGGCGTATATTCTTTGGTTACGACAACCTCTTTCTCAATATCCTGCGCCACGACAAAGGTCGAGCACAAGAGCATTGCAAATATCAATAAAGACTTTCTCATAGTCGCTTTTAGTTTTCTTCGGGTTTCAGTTTTTCGATACGCTGGCGAGCCTCCGCAACAATGCCGTCATCGGCAGGCGAATATCCATCCACAACACTGCGATAGGTTGCACGTGCCTGGAAATCATCACCCTTATCTCGATAGATATCGCCCAACGTGATGAAGGCCTTTGCCACCCAATAGCTATGCGGTGTCTGCGAATCGGCCA
>JAZUPN010000087.1:0-13877 GCA_045605245.1 Alistipes sp.
AGGAGCAGAAGGCAGAGGCTATCGCAGCTTTGAAGAAGGTTACCGCTGGTAACGCTGCTGCTGCTGCAAAGGCTGCTGTTGCAGAGTTGAGCAAGTAATTCTTCGGATTACTTATCAAGGCTATAAAGCCCGATCCCACGCAGGGGTCGGGCTTTTTTTAATTCACAATTCGCAATTCACCCGCCGTAAGGGCGGGTTTTGCTTTTTTTACTTTGTCGCTATTCAATGTGCACCTTGCGAGCTGGGACTGAATGTAGACCAACAATGATGAGTGTTCAAAATTAGCGAATGGCGATTTCGGTAGAAATCGCCACACCTTCGCGGACTTGCCCTTTGGGCGATCGCCCCAGCCAGCGAAGGTGCGCTTCCGTTTATAGAATAGAAAATAGAAATGTAATAAGGCGTAGCCTAATCTTGAATTTTGAATTAAAAAAACAACCGCGCCCGAAAGTTCGAGCGCGGTTGCCAAATGTGAGAATTATCGCGGAGCGGTTACTCCTCAGGGTTCATTACAACCAGAGCCGAGTTGCCGCTATTAACGATCTTCGAGGCCAGAGCCTTGATCTGCTCGTTGCTCATACCCTCGACAGCCTCCTTGTAGCCAGTAAACAGGTCTGCACCATCAACGTGCAGGTTGTTCAGCGTGCCGACCCAAGCCGAGTTGTTCTTGATGTTATCCAAGTGCTGCTTAATCACATACTCCTTAATGGTGTTGATCTCGTCAGCGGTGGGACCCTCTTCGGCCATCTTCTTCAACTCGTCCTTAACGACCTGAATCAGCTCTGCTGCCAGATCCTTGTTGGTATCGAACTGAACGATGAAACGTACAGCCTCAACGGGACGACGCGAGAATCCGCCGCCGCAACCAACGCTGTAAGTACCGCCACGCTCCTCGCGGATCGAGGTGGTGTAGCGCTGACGCATAATCTGCTGCAAGAAGCTGAATGCGAGCATATTGTCGAGCGTAACGGGAACATCTGCATTGAACGAGAGCGAGATAGTGGTCTTCGGCATCGACATCTTGGTTGCGAAGGTGTTATCAACCTCGCCCTTCCACCAACGTACGCCATCATCCTTCCAGGTCTTGCGATCCTTCTTCTTCGACGATGCGGGCAGCGAACCGATATACTTCTCAACCAGCGGCTTCAAAGTTGCGGGATCGATGTTGCCAACGAAGGTGAATGTGAAGTCGGCAGCGTTGCCATAGATGGTCTTGAAGAGTTCGGGCATCTTTGCGAAATCAACCTTCTCCAACTCGGCCATACCCATCATACCGCGGCGCGGGTTACCGTTGTAGAGGGTCTTGTTGTACTCCTTCTGGAAGGTGTACATCGGGTTGCTCTCAACGTTTTTGAGCTGGGTCGAAAGCATATCTTTCAATACGTTGAAATCCTCCTCGCTCCAACGGGGTGCGTTGAAGTAGAGCCACATCAACTGCAACTGTGTTTCGAGATCCTTGGGCGAGCAGCTACCCGAACCGGTAGCGGTGTAGTCGTCCATCGAGAACGAGAAACCAACATCCTTACCAGCCAACTGCTTTTGCAGGTCGGTAGCCTTGAACTTGCCGATACCCGACTGCTCGATAGTCATATCAACCAGAGCAGCGGTGTAGATATCCTCATCAGCTACGAGCGAAGCACCACCCAAAGCCTTTGCCGAAATGCGCAACTCGTCAGCCTTGAAATCGGTCTGCTTAACAACTACCTTGATACCATTCTTCAAGGTCCAAACCATCGAGCCGAACTTATCGGTTGTGGTCTTCACTACGGGCGAGCCCTTCAATACGGTGCCTTCGGGGATCAGCGGCTCCTTCACAACGTTGTCCTCGTAAGGTTTCAACTCTTCGCCACGTACCTTATTCATAATAGCCAGCACCTCCTCGTTGGTCGGAACGGGAGCATCAGCCTTTTCAGGAGCGATAACGATCACTACGTTATCCTTCTGCTTGAAGATCTCCTTTGCAACGGCGTTGATCGAGTTCAGATCGAGCATAGGAATAATCTGCTTGATCAGCTCATACTCGGTCTCTGCCGACGGAATGGGCGAATTGGTGCGGAATGCATTCAGATACTTCCAAACCAACTCACCGTTGCGGCGGTCGTTACGGTTGTCGTAACCCTTTTCAGCCGAACGCAGTACCTCAGCACGCTCGCGTTCCAACTCCGACATAGTGAAACCGAAACGCTGAGCCTTCTCAACCTCTGCATAGAGAGCCTCGAAAGCCTTCGATGCCTCGCCGTCGCGTGCCATTGCAATAACCTGCATAACATCCTGATAGTCAGTCAGTGCACCATAGCCCGATCCTGCTGCGATGAACGGAGCATTGGGCTGCTGCGAGATGTCGCTCAGACGGTTGCTGAGCATCGAGCCAATCATCTCGATCATCTGGTTAGCAACGAATGCCTGAATGGTGTTGTTCATCTCCTTCGGCACGGGATCGTGTTTGATCATCATCATAACGCGGGTCGAGGTCATTTCAGGATCGGTTGCAACGCAAACCATAGGCTCGTCGTTACCTGCGATCTTGATCACCTGCTTGGGTTCGGGATTCTCAACGGCGGGGATGTCCGACATCACCTTCTTAATCTTCTCGACCATCTCGTCGGCGTTGAAATCACCAACAACTACAACAGCCTGCAAATCGGGACGATACCAACGGTTGTAGAAATCCTTGATATCCTGATAGGTGAACGACTTCAAGCCCTCGATCGTACCGATGATGTTACGCTCGCCATACTTCGAGTAGTTAGTCATTACAGGACGGGTCTTCTCGTTCAGTCGCCAGTTAGCGTCGTTACGCGTACGCAATTCCTCGATGATTACGCCGCGCTCGTTGTCGATCTCCTCGTGTTCGAGCGAGATGAAGTGCGACCAATCGTGCAGAATCAACAGACAGGTATCGACGATACCCTCACGATTCAGGGGCACGCTCGACATATTGTAGCAGGTCTGCTCCTGTGCGGTGAATGCGTTGAGGTTAGCACCGAACTTCACACCCACCTTCTCCAAATAGTTGATCAACATCTTGTCGGGCAGGTTTTTGGTGCCGTTGAAAGCCATATGCTCCAAGAAGTGAGCCAGACCCTGCTGGTTATCCTCCTCCTGAATTGCACCCACGTGGTGCAGAATGTAGAACTCGGCCTGATTAGCGGGCTTGGCATTGCTACGTACGTAGTAGGTCATACCGTTGTCCAACTTGCCGGTTCTTACTGCGGTGTCGGCCGGAATGACCTGACTCACAGCAGTCGCTACGAACGCAACGATCGCAGCGGCGGTTAAGAACAGTCTTTTCATTGTTTTACAGTGTGTTAATTAATACTTTTGTTTAAGTTATTTGCTTATTCGTTTTGCGGTTCGTCGGGGCGATATTCGATAATATCACCGGGCTGACAATCCAATTCGCGGCAGATCGCTTCGAGGGTAGTGAAACGAATTGCACGCGCTTTCCCATTTTTGAGGATCGAGAGATTGGCCTGTGTAATATCGACGCGCTCCGACAGCTCGCCGAGCGACATTTTGCGCTTGGCCATCATTACGTCGAGGTTGATAATTAGTGCCACATCTTCCCCCCCCCTTCTGTTTTGTAGTGTGTATAACTCATAATATCAATAGGTTAGATGGTTTGTTTGTGCTGTTTTGTTGTAATGTTATGATGCAAATATAATAATATTGATGTGATTATCAAAATAAATTTATCGAAAAACGATATTGCCGATTTGCAGAATCTTCGGACGTGATTTCCGACGCTGTGCGTGTGATTGCAGAGCCCTGAATTTTTGCGCTGATCGATAGAATTTTATCTGCAATTAAATGGACAAAATGAAATAAAATAGCTAAATTTGCATAGCTTGATGCGAACGCAAAGAGATTGTGTGTACATCGTTGTTAAAATGGTTTAGTGAAACAAATAATATTCCCTATATGAGAGAGATACGACAATGGTTTCGTCAATTGTTTGATGGCGCGCTTTGGAGAAAGATAGCGGGAGTGCTGTTGATTGCCGTTGCTTTCTATTTTGTGTCGGCACTTATTTTTATGGTGTTAGCCAATGGAATGGAGATTTCGGGTGAGTCCGAAGTCGAGAATATGACCGTATGGTGGAAAATCTACTACCTCTTCGTGGATGCAGGAAATCAGATCTCGATTGCAAAAGGACCGAGATTGGTAGGATTGATAGTCGGTACGCTCGGCTCGATCTTTCTTTCGGGCCTATTGATCTCGACAATCACCAATGCATTTGAACGTCAGTCGGATAAATGGCGCAATGGTTTCAGCTACTACAAATTGAAAGATCATATCGTCATCATTGGCTCGGATCAGATGGTGCAGGGTCTGGTCAATCAGTTGTGCGCAACGAGCGATAGCGATATTGTAGTAATGACCTCGACTGATGTCGAGACGATGCGAAATTCGCTTCGTGTAGCGCTGCCCGATAAGAAGAAACACGAACGTATCATTGTGAATTACGGACAGCGCGACTCGGAAAATTATCTCAACTTGATCAATATTGTACAAGCGAAGGAGGTCTATATTTTGGGCGATACAAGCGAGTTTGATGATATCGAAAGTTTCCACGACTCGATGAATGTTCAGTGCCTTACATTGATTGCGAAGTTGTGCAAAAAGGCTAACCGAGAACAACGATTGCCGTGCAACGTGCTGTTCGACTACAAGACGACCTATCATCTGTTTCAGTATGCCGATTTAAGTTCTGAAATTACCGACTACATTGACTTCCATCCATTTAATTTCTGCGATTTCTGGGCTCGCAAGGTGCTTGTTGCAGGATGCAGCAGAGAAATTATTGAGAGTGGGGTGGTAAATGAAATTCGATATAGCTCATTGGACTATGTGCCAATCACCCGGCAAGATAGCGATCGTTTTGTCCATTTTGTCATTATCGGTATGTCTAAAATGGGTCAGGCAATGGCTTTGCAGGCTGCGCATATTGCACACTTCCCGAACTATAAACGAAAGAAGACCAAGATTACCTTTATTGACCGTGATGGTAGGGTAGAGATGAACGAGTTTAAGCAGAAGTGTGGCGAACTGTTTAAGGTTTCGCGCTCGGCATTTATCGATGCCGATGCGTGGTTGGAGGCCGAGGAGAGATGGTCGCAAGGCGACCCTGCGGTTGATCCTGAAAGGTACATAACCAACTACGGCATTGCCGATGAGTATCGACATCTGGTGAGCGAAACCGACTCGGATAAAGAGTTTATTGACGTTGAGTGGGAATTTATCAAGGGCGATGACCATAATCCGATCGTGCAACGCCTGCTCAAAGAGTATGTCGAAGATGACAATGCAATCGTAACGGTTGCTGTATGTCTGAATATCGGCCATATCTCGCTACGCTCGGCAATGCATCTGCCAAAGGCATATTACGAGAAGAATATTCCGATACTTGTTCAGCAACGCAAGAGCTCGACAATGGTTGCAATGCTGAATGGAGTCGGTCTTGATACTGCCGACCGAGATAAATTGCTGTATAAGAATATCACTCCGTTTGGAATGGTCGGCGACTGTTATGATCTTCATTTGGCATCGTCGATTGAGATTTGTAAGCGCATAGCGGCAACCTATGACCATTACTTCAAATATGGTAATATCCCCTCTTGCATCAATTCGGCTGATGCCGACAAATTGTGGCAGAGTACCAGAATGACGAAAAAGTGGTCTAATATCTTCGCGGCTGCGTCAATCCCGACCAAATTGCGCTGTATCGGTATTAATTGGGATATCAATACCCCTTGCCCATTGAAAGAGATGACCGAAGATCAGGTGGCACTGCTTGCCGAGATTGAGCATAATCGTTGGAATATCGAGGAGCTGCTGCTCGGTTATCGCCCAGTAAAACAGGAGGAGGACAAGGAGATTGAGGCCGATCCGAAAAAGAAAAATTATTGGAAAGCCCGCTTTGTCCATTATGATATTAGGCCTTTTGCAGATCTTAAAGAGGATGGCCAAGGTCGCAAGGCAAGTGTCTATGACAAAGTTATTGTAAGGTCGTTACCTTTAATATTGAAAAACTTATAATACGAATTGAGATATGTTACACTTAAAAGAAGTTTCAGAGAGTTATGAATTAACCGAAGCAAAAGTCCAAGAGCAGGAGAAGACAGAGATTAATAAATTCTATTTCTTTGCCTATGTGGCAATTGTTATCATATCGATAGGGTTTATATTTGTTTGTGATCAATCTGTCAGTGGATGGTTGTTCGCTATATTTTTTGCTACGAATGTGGTAATATTGTCGATTGCATTTATGATGTTCCGCATAGCGTTGGAGTGCATAAGACATAGAAACGAAGAGGCGAAAACAATTGCTGCCTCTAATCGAAAATTACAGGAATCGATTATTAACTACGAAATTAATCTTGCCGTAGATACCATCAAGGAGGCGCGCAAAGATAGCCAAGTGAACAATGCGCCGACCTCTTCTCAAAAAGAGTAAATAATTTATGACATCCCAACAGATCATAGAGGCCTTGATTGCTCGCGACGAGCAGACGACGCAACAGTTCTTTTTTAAGGACTGCCGTCCGCTGTTTTTGAGTATTATTCGCTATGTGTTCTCTTATGAGGTTGATTATGATGAGTTTGTGAATGAATTCTACATCTACCTAATGGAGAACGATGCCTATCGATTGCGCCAATATCAGGGTCGCAGTACGATCTATCAATGGATGAAGGTTGTCGCAATCCGCTATTTTATAGCCAAGCGTGATAGTATGATAGATATGGCACCGAAAAGCTCTCTTTCAGACAGTGTTGTACCACGAGAGCGGGTCGATGTCGAGGGCAATATGATGGCAAAAATGGATGTTGAATATCTGCTATCTCGTATGCCGAATCGGCGATATGCCTATGTCATAAGAAGATTGGTTTTACAGGATGCCGATCCAACGGCCGTAGCCCAAGAGCTTGAAACCAATGTGGATAATTTGTATAACATTAAGAAACGTGCAATTGCGGCATTGACCGAAGTGGCACTTAAAGAGGTTGAGAAATATGAAAAAAGAGTCATTAAATAACATTTCGGCAGAGGTGTTGGCGGCATATCTTGATGGTAATGCCACTATGCAGGAGGGTAGCGAGATACTCGATGCACTTTGCGTGGATGCTGAATTGAGAGAACTGATGCATATTTCTCAATCGGTTGATCGCGAGTTGAGTCTGATATCTACGGATATTGAGTATATTCCTATGACCGCAATGGCAGCTTCGTGCGACGAAGGGAGTTATTGCAGTTTGGAGTGCGAGAAATATATCCTTCGCCGGCTCAATATTGAATTTGATGAGCAACAGCTCCTCGCTAATGCTGTTCGAAATGGTTGGCAAAAGGAGAGTGGTACGGCACTTCATAATGTAGGTCGCCATTTGGAGAGTAAAGGTTTGGTCGTAACACGTCAATATAAGGCAGCAATGAGCGATATTGCCGCAGCTCTTGATTCGGACGATAATGTGATTGTGGCTGTCGATGGTGGCGAATTATTGGGCGACCGAATAGCTGAAATCAAAGAGGATATTTTGGTCGGACAAATCCCTGATCATACGGTTGTCGTATTGTCATACGATGTGAAAAATGGAGTCGTAACTGTCTATGATCCAAATTCTTCGAGCGTTGAGGATCGATATTCTGTTGAGCAGTTCGAAGATGCTTGGAACGATTCGAAGAACTATTTGGTCGTAGTCAGCTCGAAGACGATAGATGAGTATATACCTCATCCGATCGATCTTTCGGATGTCGAATTGACCTCTGATCTGATAGAGTTGCGCGAAGCAATTGCAGAGAATGCGCACGAGGTGTGGGCGGCGAATCGCTACGCCGAGGGTTGGCGCTATGGCGAGCAACGAGATGACATCAAAAAACTGCATCCCGATATGATCCCCTATTCGAAACTCTCCGAAGGTGAGAAGGAGTACGATCGCGAAATGACAATGAAAACCATCAAACTCCTTAAAAAACTCGGCTACGATTTGATTAAGAGATAAAAATTTAGCAACTATGAAATACGATGTATTTATAAGTTATTCGCGTAAAGATTTATCTCTTGTAGAACCTTTGGTTAAAGACATTGAGAGGAGCGCAGGGAGTATTATTTGGAATAAAAATTGACGTTAACTGATAGATTTGAGTATCGAGATTGTTCTATAATAGAAACTTTTAGACAAACAGAGAACAATGAAAAAGAGTTATGTACCGCAGCCGATGGATACAAGTGATGTCCAGTTGCCGGCAGAGTTAAATGTATTGATAGAACAGATGGCGAAGAATGTTCACGAGGTGTGGGCGCAGAGCCGTATTGAGCAGGGTTGGACCTATGGCGAGGAGCGCAGCGATGCTTTGAAACAGCATCCTTGCCTGATTCCTTATGAGGAGCTGCCCGAAATCGAAAAGGCCTACGATCGCGATACCGCCCTCGGTACTCTGAAACTGATAAGCAAATTGGGTTTCAAAATTTCGAAAGAGTAGAGAGCGTCGCAATTGCTCAATAAAAGAATCCGTCAGGTTCCATAGGAATTTGGCGGATTTTTTATTGTAGTGATAGAAAATTCACTCCAACACTCTCTTTATAAGAAAACGTATCAAGAACTAACCAATAAAAGTCATTATGTTGATCGCAATTTCAATTTTGATTCTTGTCTATATGATTTTGGGCAAGGATGTCAGCGCACTTTTGCAACGAGTTAAAAATGTTGATTGGCGAGGCGAAATCCGCCGCTTAATGGAGAAACTTCGTCCTTGGGCTATCAAAGCAGGTCGCGTGGCAGCTCGCCCTCTTTTGCAATTTTACTATGTAATGGATGATAATAAGACTTCGATATTAGATAGAGTACTGATCTATGCTGCGATTATCTACACAATCTTGCCGATGGACTTTATTCCGAGTTCTGTCTATAAGTTCTTGGGCATTTTGGATGATGGAGTAGCTATGCTCTATGTCTATAAGAAAATCAAGGATAAAATTACCCCCGAAATCAACTCCAAAGTTGAGGATACTCTCAACGAGTGGTTTGGCATTGAGTATGAATTGATTGAGGACTAATAATTAGTAACTGATTAATAATGATGAAACGATTGACTCAAATTTTTCAGGCACTGCTGGGTGTCGTAGTGTTGATATTTACAACGATCATTGCCGCAGGTCGCCTTGCGTGGCGCACTATTCGTAATTGGTGGAATCGTCGCTCAAAGGGAGTTCGCGAGTCGATGAGCTCGCTATTGTGGATAATCTCTTTGATTATTATTGGTAGTGTCGCAAAATCTTACTATGATGATGCATTCGGCCGAGATTATTGGGATAGGGAGCTATCAGAACAGATCTCTTTGCACTCGTTTGCAGATGATAAGTGGCGTGTCTATGATCAATGTGCGGAGAAATATACAACCGACAAAGTGAATTGGGTATCGCTGGCAGCCAATGGAGATTCATTGGCGGTATATGCTCTTCCGAATAAGCGAGGATATATCAATGTAAAGACGGGGCAGATTGTCATTGATGCAGAGGATAACGACTATCAAAAGGCGTGGGTCTTCTCCAATGGTTTGGCGGCTGTGATGCAAAATGGTAAGATCGGATTTATCAATGCGCAGAATGAAGTGGTGATACCATTCCAATTTGACTATGTCGATCAATCGCGCAAGAGTGATTTCGGTTATATCTTCTATGATGACTACTGCAAGATGATCGATGCGGATGGTCAAGTGGGATTGATTGATCGCAAAGGTGATTGGATGGTTAGGCCTATGTACGACGAAATTTTGACACCTTGCATGAATGGATATAGGGTAGTGATCAAAGAGGGTAAATATGGACTGCTTGACGCGGCGTGTAGAGAGATCTATGCGCCAGAGTATTGTTACATTAGTGTAGTCGCTGATGGAATTGTGCTAACCAAAGAGGGCCGTATGTGGCAGGTTGATTTTGAGGGACATATCGTACAGCCGTTTATGTTTGAGGAGAGCTACTATCTACACTATCCGATTGGTTATGATGAGTGTGGCGATATCTTGTATGCCTTTGCCGATTATGCAAAATATGAGGTGCATAATTGCTATGGTATAATGAATCGTATAACGGGCGAACCTATTACTCGTGCAATCTATTCGGATATCAATATGCTGTCCAAAGAGTTGTTTGAGGTGCAGAGATGCGGCAGCTATGATTGGCACTTGCTCGACACTAAAGGTAATGCGGTTTCAAGGAAATAGATTTACAACACTAATACTATTAAATAGCCTGATTAAGATCTTTGATATCCAATCTCAAACTAAAAATAATCTGGCATAATTTTGGGAATATAATGATAGAAACTTATCAATTCCCACTATGAAACAGAATAGTAAAAAGCACTTAACAGCCGAGAATGGCCGCCCCATTGCCGACAATCAGAACACGCAGACCGCAGGCGTGCGAGGTCCTGTAGCACTTCAAGACCCGTGGCTAACCGAAAAGTTAGCTCACTTTGACCGCGAGGTGATCCCCGAAAGACGTATGCACGCCAAAGGCTCGGGGGCCTACGGAACATTCACCGTTACGCACGATATTACCGCCTACACCCGCGCCTCGATCTTTGCCGAGGTGGGCAAGAAGACCGACTGCTTTGTCCGCTTCTCGACCGTGGCGGGCGAGCGTGGTGCTGCCGATGCGGAGCGCGATATTCGTGGCTTTGCGATGAAATTCTACACCGATACCGGCAACTGGGATTTGGTGGGTAACAACACGCCCGTATTCTTTCTGCGCGACCCCTTGAAGTTCCCCGACCTCAACCACGCCATAAAGCGCGACCCACGAACCGGTATGCGTTCGGCAAACAGCAATTGGGACTTCTGGACACTGCTCCCCGAGGCGCTGCATCAGGTTACGATAACGATGTCGCCCCGCGGTATTCCCTTCTCCTTCCGCCATATGCACGGCTTTGGCAGCCACACATATAGCTTTATCAATGCCGACAATCGTCGTACTTGGGTAAAGTTTCATCTGCGCACCTTGCAGGGTATCAAAAATATGACCGATGCTGAAGCGGAGGCTGTGATTGCGAAGGACAGAGAGTCGCATCAGCGAGATTTGTTCAAGGCTATCGAGCGTGGCGATTACCCTCGTTGGCTGATGCAGGTGCAGCTGATGAACGAGGAGCAAGCGAAAGAGTATCATCTCAATCCGTTCGACCTTACGAAGGTGTGGTATCACGGCGACTTTCCATTGCATGATGTTGGTATTCTGGAGCTTAACCGCAACCCCGAGAACTTTTTTGCCGAGACCGAGCAAGCGGCGTTCAACCCAATGAATATCATTGACGGCATCGGCTTCTCGCCCGATAAGATGTTGCAGGGACGATTGTTCTCATATGGCGATGCGCAACGCTACCGCTTGGGCGTAAATCACTACCTGATACCAGTAAATAAGCCTCGTTGTCCATATCACTCCTACCACCGAGACGGACAGATGCGAACAGACGACAACGCAGGTCGCACGATAGGCTACGAGCCAAATAGCTATGGCGAATGGCACGACCAACCACGGCTCAAAGAGTCTCCATTGTCGGTTTTGGGCGAGGTATATAACTACGACGAACGAGAGCTCGACAGCGACTACTTCACACAACCAGGCAAGCTATGGCGACTGATGTCGGCAGAAGACCAACGAGCCACCTGCGAGAATACGGCTCGCGCTATGGGCGATGCGGAGATATTCATCAAGCAACGCCATATCCGCAACTGCCACCGTGCCGACCCCTCGTATGGTGAGGGTGTGGCCAAAGCCTTGGATCTCTCGCTCTCGGAAGCCTTGACTGCCGAAGACCCTGCGCACCCATCGTGGGATTGGAGATAAAAGCGATGGCGACTGCTCAATATCGAGTAGTCGCCATTTGCACACTTTCAGTTGCCCCGAAACACCCTAAATGGGTATATAGCACAAAAAGAAAAACGCTGTATTTCAACAAAATACAGCGTTTTGACTAATTTGTCATTTTCTTCAAGTGGTGCCACCAGAATCCTTGAACCATCGCTTTAATATACACTGTTTCAATTACCTACGACTTGGCAACGGCACAAAAAAGGCCATTCCCATAATTGTATCACTCGATTTTTTCACAATTTTGCACCAAAATCGAGGGGCGATTTTGGGCAATTTTTCGGGGTAATTTCAGTTGGTTAGTGAGACTAACCAACTGCCCGATAGACACCTCAACTGGTTAGTGTCACTAACCACTTCAAAAAACAAAACAACTCGTGAGCGATACTCACGAGTTGCTTGGTTTAATCCTCTCGGTCATTATAAAATCGAATGGATATTTTGGCCATAAAATTTATAAACTATATTACATGAAAACTATTTGGGATATTGATTTCGTATTCTAATAGCCTCCTCACACCACTTATCAATATTATCCTTTATGTAGTTATACACATATTTACTACTTATAAAAGGAGTGTCGTATGCTTTACATACCTTGCTAAGATTAACCTCATCACTATCTTGTGGGACACTACGCTGTGCTATATAGTTAAAGGTCTTATCTATGCAAAAATTACTCAATGGATTAGCTCCTTTTTTATCTTGCTTTCCTATTGCATCCTCTAATCCGTGTATATATATGCCAACAATACCTTTGCCTTCCTCCCAAGCGTGTTTGATTTCGTAATTACACCATTCTCTGTTTGCTGTTTCAGAGCCTATAAGAACAACAACGCAAGACCTATACGCCATTGAATTATTAATCCACCTTTCGATAGCACCTTTGCCTTTGCGCTTTACTTCTTCCCACTCGTTTGCTGATACTGGAGTATTCCCATCAATCACTCCCATATTTTTGACTTGACCTGCTCGCCAGCAATCGTTTCTAAAATGAAAACTATAAAAAACTTGTCTTTTAGCCATATATATGCTTGTTAATTTATTGACTATACTTAATTTGAGTTGCAAATCCTATTGCACATAGACACTATATCTTCCCAGTATACTAACATAAGCCCTAATACCAATAATGAAGCAGATGTCAATCCATATAACCAGGCTATAGTTTTTGATTTAAAGGCACTCCATAAAGTATACGATCCTTCTTTATATTCATTTATTGGCATAGAAAAACATACGATATCTTTCTTGCAATTGACAATATCGTTATACAATCCTCTAAATTTACGTTCTTGTTGTAAATAATACGAGTCAAGAAGCCAGAATAAAATAGAAGGAACTATTGCTACGAAAATATAAGCTACATTTGAATTGTTGGCATATAATGCCAATAAAGCTGAAACAATTGTAATAGCCCACCCCTTTATTGAAAATGAGTTCGAATTCATTCGATTAATAATCGCTTGTATGAATTCTAAATGTTTAATTTCTTGTTCTTTAAGTTCTTTCATAGCATTTATTTCTTTTTGTTTATCCAATCTTTCAATGGTGTGATTCTGCGACTCATCTCTTCTTCATAGCACACATAATAGCCCTCTTTAATAGGAGCCCCGTTTCGATAGTGCTCCGTTCCATTATAATATGCTATAAATGGGTATATTTGCATATATTCATTCCCTTTATATTTAGAATCAAAGGTTCCTGCTTCTTTCATTGGGAATAGAGCGATGTTATCTCGAAATTTATGAGCATCGCCAAATCCTAATTCCCAATTGCACCATTTAGATTCTATCGCTGCATCTGTTGCTAACAATATAAATTTATCACATTTGGTTATAATGTTTTTTATTCTTTCAGCTGTATCTCCACAGGTTTTTTGTGGCATGTTAGCATCCATACTATCAATGTATATATCTGCATTATAATAGTGCTGCAATAAGCCAATTATGTCCTTTAGATCTTCTAAATCTTGATGTTTGTGAGATATAAAAATAGTAGGTTTGCTAGATA
>JAZUPN010000088.1:0-47751 GCA_045605245.1 Alistipes sp.
GGTTCTTCGAGGCGTGATACATACCCACGGCACGATCGACATAAGCCGCCTCCCACGTCGGATCGTTCGACGGATTTCCGCCTACGCGACGCGACGAGCTGTGGCGAGAGGTATTGACATCGGCCTGATTTATAACGTAGAAACCCAAACGGTCGCACAGCTCATAGAGTGCGTCAAGCTGCGGACCGCCCTTGATTTTCAGCGCATTGTAACCCTGCTTGCGGAGCGCGCGCAGTTGTTCAGCCGTGGTTGCGATGTCCGAGGTCATTGCGAATTTGGCGGCGTGCAACTCAACGGGGACCTCATTGACGCTCATCTTACCCTCCTTAAAACCGAGCGAACGGAAACCGACGGGCAGCACCAGATATTCGCCAAAACGACCTTCGTATTGCGTTTTGATAACGGCCGTATATAGATATGGTGCCTCGTGGCTCCACGCCATAACGTCGGTGATGTTGTCCAAGAAACGAACGGTATCCTCGCGCTGCATATCGAGTTTAAGATCGCGGTGGCCGTAGCTTACGACCTTACCTGCGGGATCGAGCAACTCGTAGTGGATTCGATAATCTTTCGGGTTGAGCAGATGACTTTTGAGGATCACACCCATCGCAAACAGACCGTTATCGTGGTCGGCGCGAGTATCGACAACGATGTCGCGCACACGCACGCGCGGCTGTGCAACAACATAGACGTAGGGTGCCGATGAGGGCTGCTCCGAGTGTTTAATGGCTTCTGCTGCCGATGCGCCCAACGTGCGGATTGTAAAGGTGTTACGCCCCTCTTTGCAATACTTCGTGATGTCAAACTCGGCAGGCGTGCGACCATCCTGACTATACGCCACGCGCTCGCCATTCAGTTCGACCGAGTATGACGAGCCAACACCCTCGACGTGCAGAAATACCTCGCGGTCGATCCACGCAAAGGGCATTGCGAAGTGGCTCTTATAGAGTTTGTCGTGGCTCTCGGTCGTGATCTCCCATTCGCCATTCGCTGGCATCGGCTGGAAGTAACGCGAGCGATCAAGACCACCGAGCAGAGCCTCATTGCGCGAAGCGTAGCTGATGATCGGACAGCGAGCAGGCTCTTTACCTTCGGCCGTGATCGTGGGATTTTGCCACTCTTGCGCAGTGGCGGTCGAAAAAGCTGCTAAAAGCAGTAACGAAATATATCTTCGGATATTCATCTTTTCGCAATTATTGATTAACTTTGTCATTCAGTTGGTAAAGGTACGTATTTTTTTTGAAACAGCGCAATGAACGACCGCACGAAACTCATTTTTCCGCCCTGCTACCCGCGCATTACCGAGCGCGAGGGACAGACTATGGTGTGGGACGAACTGCGCCGAAAATGGTTGGTGCTGACTCCTGAGGAGTGGGTGCGTCGCCATCTGATAGCCTATCTGACGCACGAGTGCGGTGTGGCGTTACACTCTGTGTGTCAGGAGTATGCAGTGCGCGTCAATGGCCAGCCGCAGAGAGCCGATGTGGTTGTTTGCGGTAATTCGGGCGAGCCTCTGTTGTTGGCGGAGTGTAAGGAGCCGACGGTCGAATTGGACTCTTCGGTACGCGATCAGGCAATGCGCTACAATGCTGTTGTTGGGGCACGCTATGTGCTGCTGACCAATGGCCTGCGACTGCAAGGTTGGGAGCGTACGGCAGAGGGGTATCGCCCAATGAAACGCCTGCCCGATCTACGTGCCAAATAAAAAACGAACGACGATGAAAGATGATAAGATTCGGGTACTCGGTGCCCGCGTACATAATTTGAAGAATGTCGATGTCGAAATTCCGCGCAACCAATTGGTTGTTGTTACGGGATTGTCGGGATCGGGTAAGTCGTCGTTGGCCTTCGATACGATCTATGCCGAGGGGCAGCGTCGCTATATGGAGACCCTTTCGACCTACGCCCGCCAATTCATCGGCAATATGGAGCGTCCCGATGTCGATAAGATTACGGGTTTGAGCCCTGTTGTGGCTATTGAGCAGAAGACTACCAATAAAAATCCCCGCTCGACGGTCGGCACGGTTACCGAGATTAACGATTTTCTGCGTCTTCTGTATGCTCGCGCGTCGCGTGCCTATTCGCCAATAACGGGCGAGCAGATGGTTCATTACACCGATGAACGTATTATCGAACTGATTGAGGAGGGCTTCGCAGGGCGCAAAATCGCGCTGTTGGCTCCCGTTGTGCAGGGGCGCAAGGGCCATTATCGCGAGCTGTTTGAGCAATTTTTGAAGAAGGGCTATCTGTATGCCCGAATCGATGGCGAGATCACCGATATTACGGTCGGATTAAAGCTCGACCGATATAAGATTCACCATATCGACCTTGTTGTCGATCGACTGATTGTTGGCGCGTCGTCGCACGAACGATTGGTAACGAGCCTTAAAGAGACGATGCGACAGGGTAAGGGTACGATGGCCGTATATGACTATGATACAGATGCTTCGCGCTTTTATAGTCGTCATTTGATGTGCCCCTCGACGGGCTTGGCATTTAACGATCCTGCGCCGCATACCTTCTCGTTTAACTCGCCGCAGGGAGCTTGCCCCCATTGTAATGGTTTGGGCGATGAGGCGGTGTTTGATTTGGAACGTATCGCGCCCAATCCGCAACGCACAATCCGCGAGGGCGGTATCGAGCCACTTGGCAAAGCGCGAAATAATATCCTTTTCGCTACGCTTGAAGCACTTGGTCATCGCTATGATTTTACGCTTGACGATCCGATTGCGACACTCTCGGAGAGCGCGATGAATGCGATCCTCTACGGTGATGCGCAGCCGATGATGGTCGATTGTGGTGCAGGCTCAGCATCGCTTGGTCGTCAGATGATAGCGTGGGAGGGCGTTGCCGAGTATATTAACCGCATCGAGGATGATGACTCGCGTCGCGGAAATAAGTGGCGTGAGCAATTCCTCGTTCGTCGCAAGTGTAGTGTCTGTGGTGGCTCGCGTCTGCGTAGTGAGTCGTTGCAATTCCGCGTGGGAGATAAGAATATTGCCGAGGTGAATGATATGAGCATTGCCGATTTTGCTCGTTGGACCGAGGAAATATCTTCGCAACTGACCGAAAAAGAGCAGGCAATAGCCGGCGAAATATTGAAGGAGATGCGCTCGCGTGCGGGTTTTTTGGTCGATGTCGGATTGGGCTATTTGTCGCTGTCGCGTGCATCGCGTTCGCTGTCGGGAGGTGAGAGCCAGCGCATCCGTTTGGCTACGCAGGTGGGCTCGAAGTTGGTCAATGTGCTCTATATCCTTGATGAGCCGAGTATCGGTCTTCATCAGCGCGATAATCGCCGTTTGATCCGCTCGCTCAAAGAGTTGCGCGATGCGGGTAACTCGGTGATTGTGGTCGAGCACGATGAGGAGATGATTCGCTCGGCCGACTATGTTATCGATGTCGGCCCGCGTGCAGGAATGAAGGGCGGCTATATCGTTGCTGCCGGTACGCCTGCCGAGATCGAACAGAGCGACTCGCTTACGGCCGACTATTTGACGGGTCGCCGCGAAATTCCGATGCCCGACGAGTTGCGCAAAGGCAATGGCTCGTCGATTGTATTGCGCGGAGCTACGGGCAACAATCTGAAAGATGTAACGGTGAGCTTTCCGCTCGGTAAATTTATCTGCGTTACGGGAGTGAGTGGTAGTGGTAAATCGTCGATTGTGAATGAGACTCTGCGACCGATTATCAGCCGCGAATTGTATCGTTCGCTCGATCAACCTCTGCCTTACGAATCAATCGAGGGTATTGAACATATCGATAAACTTGTGGTGGTGGATCAGTCGCCGATTGGCCGTTCGCCGCGTAGTAATCCGGCGACCTATTCGGGTGTTTTTGCCGATATTCGCAAATTGTTTGAAGCAACGCCCGATGCACAGATACGCGGCTTCAAGGCTGGACGTTTCTCGTTCAATGTGCGTGGCGGTCGTTGCGAGGAGTGTCGCGGTGCGGGTGTGCAGACTATCGAGATGAATTTCTTGCCCGATGTCTATGTTTCGTGCAAGGTGTGTGGTGGTCGTCGCTACAACCGCGAGACGCTTGAAGTCAAGTATAAGGGCAAGAGCATTAACGATGTGCTCAATATGACGATCAATCGAGCTGTCGAGTTCTTCGAGTCGATACCGTCGATTGCGACCAAATTGCGTGCAATACAGGAGGTTGGTTTGGGCTATCTGACTCTTGGTCAGCCTTGTACAACGTTGTCGGGCGGTGAGAGTCAGCGTATTAAACTCTCGGCCGAATTGGCGAAACGCGATACGGGTCGCACGCTCTATATCCTTGATGAGCCGACGACGGGACTCCATTTCGAGGATGTGAAACAACTCTTGGAGGTGATTTCGAAGTTGGTTGATCGTGGCAATACGGCGATTGTGATCGAGCATAATCTCGACGTTATTAAGGTCGCAGATCACCTGATTGATATTGGTCCGGAGGGTGGCGCGGCAGGTGGTCGCGTGGTTGCCGTGGGCTCGCCGCGCGAGGTTGCGCAGGTGGCCGAGAGCTACACGGGGCAGTTCCTGCGTGAGATTTTCGATAAGATGGATAACAACGCTAACTAACTAAATAATAGAACTATGAAACGAATTTTTACCTGCATTGCAGTGCTTGTGGCAGCCGTAGCGATGGTCGCTTGCAATTGCAAAACGAAGAGCGCAGCTCCCGTATTCGTAACTGACGAATGTGGTGTTGTCGAGCGCATCAATCCCGATGAGAAGTGCGTCTATTTGGTTTTTACGGCCCATTATAGCGAGTCGGATTCGGGCTATTTCGAGAATTTCGACGGTGTTGTGCCCGTGCTCAACACGCTGAAAGAGAAGGGTGTAAAGGGATCGTTCTTTCCGACGGGCGTATGCTTTACGGTCGATCGCTATCAGGAGCCTATCAAGCGTATTATCGACGAGGGCCACTACCTTTCGGCTCACTCGTTTGCGCACCTTCTGTTTGTCGATGAGAGCGATCCTACGATTTCGCTCGTTACGGCTGACTCGATCCGCCGCGATTTTGCGCGTATGGAGCAGGAGTTGGAGCGTTTCAGTCTGACCAAGGAGCAATATTGCTGGTTGATCCCTCCCTACGAAACCTACAATCAGGAGTCGGTTGATGTGATGACCGAGTTGGGTTATCGTCTGGTGAATCCTACGGGTGGTCTGCTGACGGGTATGGATTGGACAAGCCCCGATACTCAAATTTACCACTCGACCGAGATGATTCTCGACAATCTCTGGAAGTTCGAGGAGGAGAATACCTTCAATGGTGTTGTGTTGTTGATCCACGCGATGAACTATCCCGACCGCACCGATGAGGATCGCCCCTATAACCATCTGGGCGAGATTATCGACCGTCTGCACGAAAAGGGTTACACGTTCAAAACGATGTTCGACGTAATCGAGGCCGAGAAGGCAGCGAAGTAATGCGATAAATCATACTAATGAAGAACGCGCCGAGAGTAACTCCTCGGCGCGTTTGTTTTATTCTGCGATCAGCAACTCTCGCAGTTCATCGAGATCCTTTGCGATGTAGGCGGCTCCTGCGGCTGAGTGCTCTTCGCGTGAGCCGTAGCCATAGAGCACACCGACGGTTTTGATCCCGTGCTCACGGGCACCCTCGACATCGTGGCGGCGGTCGCCAATCATCAGCGCACGTGCAGGGTCGAGCCCCTCCTCACGCACCGCCTCCTCGACAACCGACGATTTGGTTATGCGCGAGCCGTCGAGCGAACTGCCGTGAATGGCATCGAAATAGCGTGCAATATCGAAGTGCTCGGCAATGATTTTGGCATAATGCGTCGGCTTTGAGGTCGCCATCGAGATTTTATAGCCAGCCTTGCGACAATCGCGCAAAAGTTCGGGAATACCCTCGAAAAGTTCGTTCTCATACAGACCTTTGACGGCAAAATATTCTCGATATTTCGCTACGGCAGCCACCGCATCCTCCATCGTAAAACCATAACGCTCGGTGAGCGACTCGACTAACGGAGGTCCGATAAATGGTGCCAACGTACGACGATCCTCGACCTCGATACCGAAGGCATTGAGCGCATATTCGACCGAGCGAGTGATACCCTCGAACGGGTCGGTCAGTGTGCCGTCGAGATCGAACAGCAACCAATCGTAATCCAATTTTCGTTTCATACGCCTATCTGTAATATTCTGCCTCCCAAACTGTTGTGTTGCCTACACCATCGGTTACGGTCAATCGCATCGTATGTGTGCGACCATTGCCGAAACGCTCATCGTCGAAGGTGTGAATGATCGGGCTGCCCGACGATTTGCGATCCCACGCGGCCCACTTACCGTCAATTGTCAGCACTACGCTATTCACACCCGAAAAATTGTCGCGCAAGCGGAACGAAACGCTCTTTGTGCGACTCATATCTGCACCCGATGCAAATGGAGCGACGACGGTCGGTGGCTCAATATCTGCCGCCAAACAATAGCGACCAAACGAGCGCGTCGAGACGCTTGCCGCACCATCGCGGTAGCGCCCGCCCGCCTGCCACAGGCCTCCATTTTCGCCCACGCCTGCAATAGTCGTATAGCGACGCAGATTTTCGGGTACGTAGCCTTTGATTGTTAGGCGAGCCGATTTTTGCAACGGAGTATTCGGATCGCCAACTACATATACATCCGAAAGAACAATCAGTGTCGAGTCGTTTCGCTCAACCATCTTTGCGTTCAGTTCGTCGTCGATGCGTTGGGTGTAGAAGATCGGCTCGTAGAGTGCCCCTGCGGGGATACGTATCGAAAGGCCATCCTGCGAGTGGTTGAATGTCGAACGATTGCTTGCAATAACGGCCGCCGAATCGACCTTTGCACGGAAAGATGCCTCGTCGCCACGACCTTCGATCTGGAAAGTGAGAGTCGAGATATTCTTACGCTCATCTTCGACCTCGATCTCTATGGTGCGCTTTTCGCCCTTGCGGGTTGTGATTACACCGCGATTAACCATTTTGCTATAAGGGAAGATATTGCCGTCGAGTTGCGCCATACGGAATACCTCGTTGCGCGAGCGTCGCTTAATGGGGTAGTAGCTTACGGCGTTGCAGTAGCGCGACAGATCGAACGTAAAACCATCCATCAGATATTCGTAGAAAATCTCGCCGTCGATGCGTGCCGTAACACGATACAGACCAAATGTATTCGACACATTGTTACGGCGATCCGAGGCTTCGAGTACGAAATACCCCTTTGCGCCTACGCCCAGCGGCTCGGTCGATGCGGCGGTATATGTTGTCGGAGTTTCGCGCTTAACGCCGAGAGTTCTGGGGCGCGAATTGACAGCTACGCCCTGCACCGTATCAACCTCTATATAATGTACGCGCATAAATAGTGGCGCAATGTCATCAAACGCGGGGATCATACCCATCGCTACGACATTTTGAGTCTCTTGTGTGGCAGTTTTGCGAATCTCGAAATGAACGTGCGGGCCGCCCGACGATCCTGAATTTCCCGCCTTACCAATCTCCTCGCCACGCTTGACGGGCAGTTGTCCGGCGGCAGGGTAGAAGTCGCCCAGATTGCGACGCAGACGATAACGCTCGGCCTGCACAAAGCGTTCGATAGGCTCCGAAAAACGCTGCATATGGGCATATACCGATGTGTTGCCGTCGGGGTGCTGGATGTACAACACGCGGCCATAACCACCTGGTTGCACGCCGATACGCACAACCTCGCCATCGGCAATCGAGAAGAGCGCGTGGCCCTCGACACCTTCGGTTTTCAGATCAACGCCCGAATGAAAGTGGTTGGGACGCATCTCGGCAAAGCCTGCCGAGTAGAGCGGTTCAAGATTAAGCGGGTAGCGGTAGAGAGTCGAATCGCTCTGCGCCGTAGCGGTTACGGCGGCAAACAATGTAATGAGTAGTATAGTTAATCGTTTCATATTCAGTCAATTTCTTTAATCAATTCTTCAACTCGATCCGTAACGGCCGAGTAGTCGTAGCCGAGCGAGAGTCCGTAACGCATCAATTTTGCTCGACGCTCGAATGGTGTTCCGCCACGCAGAGCAGCGCACTTTCGCTGCAACATCGTATCAAGTCGATCGCTCATCTTCGCGTGGTCGCACTCTGCCAATGCCTCATCGATTATATCTCGCGCGACACCTTTGGCAGCCAATGCGGTGCGAATCTTATATGGACCCCAGCCACTCAATGCAATTTTGTCGCGCACAAAAGCGGCGGCATAGCGGCTGTCGTCGATAAATCGCTCATTCAGCAGTCGGCGCAAAACACTCTCGCGCTCCGATTCGGGCACGCCCCACGTACGCATCAGACGACGTGCATCGCCCGAAGATTTCTCGGCACGGGCACACAATCGAGCGAGCGCGGCATAGGCCTCATCGGCAGTACGTGTTCGACGTTTTATAGGCTCTTCCGACATCTGATCATTCGGTTTTTATCGTTAAAATCGCGTCGCAGTTCGATCTGCTGCCAACCTCGTTCCGTTAGCATTTGGATCATCTGCTCGGCGGCATCTTCATAAATCTCAAAATAGAGTTCGCCCCCTTTGCGCAGTGCGTGTGCGGCTCCGTCGGCAATTGCGCGATAGAATAGCAACAGATCGTTATCGGGAACAAACAGCGCAAGTGAAGGCTCGTAATCCAACACGTTGCGACGTATTGTCGTGCGATCCGAGTCGGGTACATACGGAGGATTCGATACCACCACATCCAACTCCTCGAACTCGCACCACCACTCTCCGAGCGCATCGCCCTTGATTGCCTTTATATCGACACCATTTGCTGTGGCATTGCGTGAGGTGTAGTCGAGAGCCACTTCCGAAATATCCATCGCTGCAACCTCTGCCTTTGGCAGCATCGCCGCAAGCGAAACGGCAATTGCGCCACTACCTGTACCGATGTCGAGAATACGCTTGGCCGATGACGACTCTTCGACGATCCAGCGTACCAACTCTTCGGTTTCGGGGCGGGGGATTAGTACTCCCTCGCCGACTGCGAATTGTAGCCCGCAGAACTCCGTCATACCTATAATATATTGTATGGGGCGTGCAGCGGCCAACTCTTGCTCATAGCGAGCCAACTCCTCTTCGTCGATACTTTCGATTGTGGCGCGGGGATCGATCAATAGTTTCATTCGGTCGGCACCCGTCAAGCTCTCAACTGCCCACAATGCTACGGAGCGAGCCTCGCGCGGCTCATATACATTGGCCGCGGCTTGTGTCAGTCGATCGATTATTTCGGCGTAGGTCATCATTGTCTATTGGTGTCGTTTCTCGAAGACAAAGGTACAACTTTTTGGCACTTTTGTTGCAATTCCAGAGAGTAAAACACGATAATAAACTACAATTATCGACTAAAATTTAGAGTTATGAAAAAGATTTTACTATCAATTCTGGCCGTTGTCGCGTTGAGTATTACTACGCAGGCGCAGACGTGGGGATTTGGTCCGAAGGTCGGTATCACATTCTCCTCGGCCAATGGAGTCGAAGGCTCAAAGATGCGTGTCGGCGTGGTAGCCGGTGCGTTTGCATCGCGTTGGATCAATGATTGGTTTGCCATTCAGGGCGAGCTGCTCTATTCGCAGCAGGGTTACAATACGAAGGTTGCCGGTGTGAGCGAGAAATATCGCTTGGACTATCTGACGATGCCGATGCTGGCGAAGTTCTACGTTATGGATGGCCTTAATTTCGAGGCGGGTGGCCAGATTGCCTATCGTGTTTCGGCAAAGCAGAAGTTGGCCGAAGCCGATTTCCTATCCCTGAAACAGAAGACCAATCGTTTCCACGCCGATCTGATTTTTGGTGTCAGCTACGACTTCGATTTCGGACTGATTCTCGAAGGCCGCTATTTGTTGAGTGCCAATTCGGTCAGTGTCAATAATTCGATCAAAACGGGTGCGTTGCAATTCTTGGTCGGTTGGCGATTCTAAACTCGTTCTACACCATTCCTTGTATCTGAAAACAAAAACAGACGACTGCCGTGTGGCGGTCGTCTGTTCTGTTTAGCAAGGTAATCTCGGATTACTCTTCGGGCTCTGCAACCAAAATACGGCCACAGTACTCGCAAACGATAATCTTCTTACCCTGGCGTACCTCTACCTGACGCTGGGGCGGGATACGGTTGTAGCAACCACCGCAAGCATCGCGCTTGATGGTTACAACAGCCAAACCGTTGCGAACATTCGAACGGATACGGTTGTAAGCAGTGAGCAGACGCTCGTCGATAACTGCCTGTGCTTTTGCCTGCTGTGCATTCAAAGCCTCAACCTCCTTCGCGGTCTCTGCCTCGATACCGTCGAGCTCCTTGCGCTTTGCTTCGAGGTCGATATTACGATCTGCTGCCAGAGCCTCTGCCTCCTCTACAACACGCTTCTTATTGCGAATCTCTGCCGAGTACTCTTTCAGACGCTTCTCTGCCAACTGGATTTCGAGCTCCTGATACTCGATCTCTTTGGTCAGAGCATCGAACTCGCGGTTGTTACGCACGTTGTTCTGCTGCTCGGTATATTTTGCGATCTTCATCTTGGCCTCCTCGATTTCGCGTTTGCGCTGCTTGGTGAGGTCGGTCAACTCCTCGATCTCGGCATTGATGTTCTCGATACGGGTTGTCAGGCCGGCGATTTCGTCTTCGAGATCCTCTACTTCGAGGGGCAGTTCGCCCTTGATCTTGTTGATCTCGTCGATTTTGCTGTCGATCTTCTGCAACTCATAGAGAGCCATAATCTTTTCGTGCATCGAATAATCGACTTCGTTAGTTTTTTTCTGTGCCATATCTGTTTATACTAAATAATTTATCGGATTAAGCGAGTTTGCGCTTTTGCGGAGCGCAAAGTTAGGTAATTTTTTTGATAAAACATCAAACATTAACTGAATTGCGCAATATTCACTCTCAAAATGTCCGATATCGGCAATTGTGAGGTCGCGATCAGCGTCAAGAAAGTTGTTATATTTGAAGTCGGCAGCGATGTAAAGTTGTGCACCGCTACGCTTTGCTTCGTTCATTAATGATGCTCCTGCACCCGTGCAGAGAGCCACGCGCTCCACCGTCGGAGTATTGATGCGACTATAACGCACTGCACCTACATTCAGCGTTCGCTTCATACGGGCTAAAAACTCGATCATATCTTCGGGCTGGGGCAATGTACCTACAACACCAAAACCCACTTCGGGCTGATCTTTGCGTGTCGGCTCCAAAACGCGAAGATTCTCAACGCCGAGCATCTCGGCCAAACGCCAACTCATACCGCCCTCGGCACTGTCGAGATTGGTGTGGCAGGCATAGAGCGCAATGCCGCGACGAATAGCGCGAGCCACAACACGCTCGATATATGTCGTGCCGTTCAGTCGCTTGATCGGATTGAAGATTATCGGGTGGTGCGCCACAATCATATCGGCACCGCACTCCTCGGCCTCATCCATCACCTCCTCGGTGATATCGACGCAGAGCAACGCACACGACACCTCGTCGTCGGGTGCTCCGACGATCAATCCCGCATTGTCATAGCTCTCCTGCAACGGCAGAGGGGCAAAATCTTCAAGTGCGGTGGCTATATCTCGAACTTTCATCCTTTCGTATTGTCGTTAAAAAAGTGTCTGATCAAAGAACGGAGCAATCGGACGTTGCTTTTCGGGCTTCACCTCAAAGAGCTTTGCCTCCTGCTTCTTGCTGCGACGACCGCCCTTTGCTCCTCGCGGACGCGGTGTGCTATCCGCAGGCTCCTCCTCTCTGGGCTCCTCCTCTCTGGGCTCTTCGCCGGGCGTATCACTCTTTGGCTCTTCCTCTACGACCTCTTCTACGAGTTCTTCCTCGGTCGGTTCCTCTTCGACGATTACCTCGATCAGCTCTTCGACTTCGATCTCGTTGTCCTCCTCAATCTCTTCGATCTCATCGTCGATCGGCTCTGCCGTAATCGGCTCGCTCTGCTCGATAATCTCTTTCGCGGGAGCAACGATAATTTCAGGCTCGTTATCCTCAATTTCGCTTTGGCTGACCTCGATAACGGTATAGCCGTCGGGAACATCCTTCAACTGCTCGCGTACCTCGACCAACTCGGCACGAATCTTATGCAGACGATCGAGCAACTCCATATCGCGACGCATCGAGTCGTTGATTCCGTTTTTGAGATATTGCGCAGCGCCAGCAAGGGTCATACCGCGCTCTTTGACGAGGTGGTAGATCAGTTTCAGATTCTCGACATCTTCGGGGGTAAACATTCTGTTACCCTTCTTATTTTTATGCGGACGGAGAATGTCGAACTTTGCCTCCCAATGGCGCAGCAACGAGGGTCTCACGTCGAACATTTCGGCGACCTCACCCATCGAGTAGAACATCTTTTTAGCCATAAATCAACTCTGTTTGAAACGATTTGCGCGAGCAATGCGCTCAAATGCGCGTGCGCGACGTTGCAAATATAATCAAAAATTTAGAATTCGCAACGAGTTGGGGTACAAATTGTTCGAGCGATTACCTACTCTTTTGATCCAACCAAGCGGCAAACCCTCGAAACGGACCAGATTGATGCCCTCTGCCATCTCTGCCGTAACGCCTATATCGCCTCGACGCAGAAACTCCAATGCGGTCGAATGATCGACCTCTGCGATGTTTATGTTATTGATATTTAGATCGATAAACATTGCAAGTGAGTGATCGGGTTTGAGTTTGCCCTTAAATATCTGCCCCATACATACGCCGGAGTGAATAACGGTCATAACCTCCGATAGTATCTTCACATCGTCGGCGTGCTCGGCGTAATATCCGTAGTATGTGTCATTTACGGCGGCCCACTTAAAGCGTTGCGGCTCTTTAACCCAACGCTCCAATTCCGCGGATGTACGGCGGTCAGGCGCAGTGAATATACTCTTGCGGCTCTTTGGATTACGCGATTTACCTCCTGCGTTGGGTGATTTGCAGGCTACCGCCGCAAAGAAGCCCTCTCCTTCGGCCTTGTGGGGCATAAAACGGAATGTCTGCCACGCTCCTACGCGGCCACATACTATTCCCCATTCATCATTTGTTTCAACCTTTTCCGCCTCGACAATCTCATCCTCACTAACCCACTCGGTGAAGCGTTCAAGCAGCCCTTCATCCTCCGAACGGTTAAAAGTACAAGTGCTATAAAGCAGTGTCCCGCCTGCACGCAGAGTGGGCCAAATATCCTGCAAAATCTTTAATTGTCGGTCGGCGCACATAGCTGCCGAGCCGTCGTTCCACTCGTCGCGAGCTTCGGGTGTTTTGCGAAACATACCCTCGCCCGAACAGGGCGCATCAACGGCTACGATGTCAAACCACTGCTCAAAACCGCCGAAATGGGAAGGATCGTTGCACGTAACAGCCACATTTCCCACGCCCCATTTACGCACGTTGTCGGCCAAAACTGCGGCTCGTTGGCGATTGATCTCATTTGCAACGACCAATCCGTCGCTACCCACAAGCGACGAATAGAGGGTGCTTTTTCCGCCCGGAGCCGCGCATAAATCGAGCAGTCGCAACTTCGGCTGACGCGCCACAATCGGCTTTAATATGTGCCCGACGAATTGCGACGAAGGCTCCTGCACGTAGTATGCACCTGCGTGAAAAGCCGGATCGGTGGTGAATGACGGTCGTTCGTCGAGATAGTATCCGCCTTCGCTCCACGCAATAGGTCGCGATGAGATCGGCTGTACAGCCCCCTTGTCAGGGTGCAGTCTGATGGCTGTTGTGGCGGGCGTATCGAGTGCCGCGCACAGAGCCTCGCACTCCTGCTCTCCGAGTTCGGCCGAGAGTGTCGCAATGAATTTTTCGGGCAGTTGTGGCATTGTCGCGAGCTCTATTTTGCTGCTAAATTTGCACGTACCTTATCGATATGAGCTACAATAGCCTCGATTGCTTCGGGATTTGCTACGAAATCGGTCTGATCGACATCGATAGTCAGGACCTCGCCCTTGTAGATATTATCGACCCAGTTGTTATATTTGTCATTCAGGCGCGAGAGATACCCTTCGTCGATCGACATTTCGTAGGCGCGACCACGTTTGCGAATCTGGTTAATCAGCGTCGGCACACTTGCTCGCAGATAGATCAGCAGATCGGGTGCGGGAACGAGGTTGGTCGCCATTTTGAAGATATTCATATAGGTCGAGAAGTCGCGCGACGACATCAATCCCATCTGATGCAGATTGTCTGCAAAGATGTGAGCGTCCTCATAGATCGTGCGATCCTGAATAATATCGCCTTTGGTGTCGAGCATTGCCACCTGCTGGTTGATCTTCGCACCGAGGAAATAGACCTGCAAATTGAATGACCATCGGCTCATATCTTCATAGAAATCACCGATATATGGATTATTCGAGTCCTCGAAATAGGCCGTAGCCTTGTAACGTTCGGTCAAGATCTCCGTAAGAGATGTCTTGCCGCTTCCGATGTTGCCTGCTATTGCTATATACATTTTTTGGTTGTGGGTTATATGTGTTTTTTAATTCTTTTTTTGTCCTATTTGTTGGAGTTGCAACCTTTGCTTGCGATATATGCTTCGAGCGAGTCCGCATATTGTCGCGTGTTGGCCAATCGAGGAACTTTATTCTGGCCGCCGATCTTGCCCTGCGATGCAAGCCAACCGAAGAATGTCCCCTTTTCAACTACATCGATTTGTGGAGCGGAGAGGGTACTATGTCGCTTTGCTTCGTAGTCCGAATTCAAACGCTGCAACTCCGCATCGAGCAACTCCGCGAAGCGGGCGATGTCGTTCGGCTCCTTCGCAAATTCGATTATCCACTGGTGGCGGCCCTTCTCCTGATTGGTCATATATACGGGAGCAACGGTATATTCACTTACGTCGGCAGCCGTTTCGCGGCACGCATAACTTAATGCCAGCTCGGCATTTGCCACCATCAACTCCTCGCCGAAGACATTGATAAATTGCTTCGTTCGACCTGCGATTTTGATTCGGTAAGGCTTTGTCGATGTGAAAGTTACAGTGTCTCCAATACGATAACGCCACAGACCGTTGCACGAAGTGATGATCAACTCATAGACCTCGCCGACCTTAACGCCTTCGAGAGGAACGATCTCGTGTCCGTTATCAAATTCGTAGAATGTGCCGTAATCGACCATCAGTAACATATCCTCCTGCTCCGAGCCGTCGGCGATCGAGAAGAAACCCTCCGAAGCGTTATACGTATTGATGTATCGCATTCTCTCCGAGGGGATAGTACGCTTATAATGTTCGGCATAAGGGGCAAATCCCACGCCGCCGTGTACAAACAATTCCAGATTCGGCCATACCTCGCAAAGCGACTCCTTGCCCGTATATTCCAACACCTTCTGCATCAGCATCAGGTTCCACGAAGGAACGCCGGCAAAGCAGGTAACATTCTGCTTTGTAGTTTGGCGACAAATAGTCTCGACCTTCTCTTCGAAATCGGCAATCAGAGCCACATCACGCGACGGAGTGCGAAACCAACCACTTACCGAGCGTGTGTTCTCAATCAGAATCGCCGACAGGTCGCCCGTCAATGCTCTCTCGCCCTCGCGTTCAACACGACGCGAACCGCCCAATGTGAGTAACTTGCCGTCGTAGGCGCGAGTGTCGGGGAAGAGCGACGATACGATCGCCGCAACATCTCTTGTGCCTTGTGTATGCGCGCGTAGCAGTCCGTCAGAGGTTACGGGGATATATTTACTGCGGTCGGTCGTACCCGATGAGCGGGCGAACCACTTTACTTCGCCATTCCAAACCACGTCGCGTTCGCCTCGACGAGCGCGATCGATATATGGACTATATGCATCGTAATCGAAAGTCTCAACGCGCGTCATAAATTGCTCGATGCTCTTTATCGAGCCCATTCCGAATTGGCGACCGATCTCGGTGCGACTGCCACGTTCGAGCAGCCATTGCAACTGTTTCTGCTGCGCAGTCAAAG
Organism: Alistipes sp.; assembly: GCA_045605245.1. GTDB lineage: Bacteria > Bacteroidota > Bacteroidia > Bacteroidales > Rikenellaceae > Alistipes. Next base: position 15,855 of record JAZUPN010000088.1, read on the forward strand.
GATCAGCCAACACGCGACGCAACTCGGCGCGGCGCGGAGAGAAGATAGTTTTGATTATTTTTCGTCTGAATGACATTGTTTGTCTATCTTAACGCCTTGTGTTATAATCTGTTAATTGAAGAATTTGCCGATTTTTGCAACGGTATTCGGCATTGCGAAAACAACAACGCGATCATATGCGCTGATCTCGGTGTTGCCAACGGCGATAAATGCCTTATCGCCACGTACTACGCCGCCGATAATTGCATCTGTCGGGAACTCCAAATCCTTAACCTTTGCCTTCGTCGCGGGCGAGTTGGGCTTAACGATAAACTCAAATACTTCGGCCTCACTACCCGTCAGGCACTTGATCGCCTGAACATCGGTCGAGAGGGTGAAGCGGAAGATGTTACTTGCCGTAATCAACTTCTTGTTGATAATCGTGTCGATACCGATACTCTCGGCCAGCTTGATGTAGTTGAAATTCTCAACTTCGGCAATCACCTTCTTAACGCCCATACGCTTTGCGAGCATAGCAGCCAGAATGTTGGTCTCCGAACGACCGGTAACGGCTACAAATGCATCCATATTCGACAGACCCTCCTCCATCATCGCTTCGATATTTCGACCATCCTCGTTGATGATGAGCGTCGAGTCGAGCGTTTCGGCCAACTTGTAGGCCTTATCTGCAATATACTCAACGAGTTTGATATTTACGCGATCCTGCAATTCGAGAGCAATTCGCTGTCCGATCTGGCTGCCACCGAGAATCATCAGGTTGTTAATGTCGATATTGCTCTGACCCGAAAAGGCCATAACCTCTTTGACGCTATCCTCTTTGGTGATGATATAGACCATATCGCCCTCCATATAGGTATCGTTGCCGTGCGGAATAATCGTGCGGCCATCGCGAGTAATGGCAACGGTTCGATAGCTCAAAGGTTGCTGCTTCTCGGTATATGAGATCAACGTATGGCCGACCAGATCCGAAGTGGGATCAAGACGGAATACAACGAGCGAGAGCTTGCCGTTCGAGAAATCGACATACTCTGTTGTTGCCGTATGGCCCAAAAGCTTGATTACCTGACGTGCGGCAATCTTTTCAGGGTAGAAGAGGTAGTCGATACCCAGATTGATAAATACCTCTTTGTTATTCGGTTCGAGATATTCGTTATGGTCGATACGTGCAATCGACTTCTTCGCACCCATCTGTTTGGCTAAAATAGCCGAAATGATATTTCGTTCCTCTTCGTGATTCACCGCAATAAACAGATCGGCCTTACGCACAATCGCTTTACGCAGTGTCGCAAATGAGGTACAATCTCCCTCGACAGTGAGCAGATCGGCTACGGCCGATACATCCTCCAAGAGCTTACGGTCGCTCTCGATAACGGTTATTTCGTGGTTGTCGCCGCTGAGCATTCGTGCCAAATGGCAACCGACATCTCCGGCACCAGCAATGATAATCTTCATAGCAAAATATTTGCAAATTACGCTTACAAATTTATATATTTGCAACGGAAAGCGCAAAGTTTTTCAGATTAATTATTTTAATTGTACCAAATATGTCATCAATACTTACTGTTATACTGATTTCGATCGCCGCAGTTGGCCTTTTTGTGCTTGGAATGTCGCTAACTTTGATCTTCAAGGGCCATAATATCGACTCCGAAATTTCGACCAACCGCCATATGCAGGAGCGCGGTATTAAGTGTGCAGTTCAGGAGTCGCGCGAAGATATGGCGGATGCCGATTGTAAGGATGTCGGCTGCCACGGCAACTGCTCCGCCTGCGATGTCGAAGGCAACCCCCTCGAACACTACAAAAAACAAGTGAAATAATTATCTGTTCTACGCAAAACCACGACCGCCGATCTCCATACAGAGGTCGGCGGTCGTGGTTTGTCAGCAATTAGCCGTATGGTTTCTTACTTTTTGATACTCATAGGGTTGAGTATGTAGCCATATATTCGTCTGAAAAATATAGCGATTAAGGACTCTTTATACACCAACCGTTGTTTCCAGCGTTTAGCCCACCAACGACGAGCGCGGAACAGAATCACTTTAACGATATTTCCATCAGGTTGCGTTTTGTTAAATTCGGGCGTGATAATTTCGTTTATAACACGTTCGGTAAGAGAGCTATCATCGCTTGATATGTTCCCAAAATCCGCAATATCGGAGCCTAAATTCTCTACACAGATGCGGTTTGATATAGCGAGGAAACGCTCTAAATTAAATCTCTTTGCTATTTCATTAATGTGCGCCCAATCTACCTGCTTGCCATATTTGCGAGCAAATATAGCCCAATCACACAAGTGTCTTAAAACTGTTTCGGATGTTGCAAAGTGATCCGACATATGTTTGAGGAGAAATAGCGCATTAAAATTGGGCGATGGCAGAGCAATTGTTGCCTTATTAAGATTAATCTGTTCGCTGTGAGGTTGTATTGATAACTCCCTCAAAATCTTCTCCAATGCAACATTTGAAGCGTGTGAGTGTATATTCAGAAAGTTGCAATGGTTTTCAACCAGAATGCCATTCACGGTGAATGTTGTATGGTGATGCTTATCCTCGTTAATCTTAACGCCGTGCGTTTTGCGTAACAACTCATCCGCCTCCTGCTGACGACCATAGAGCCAAATATCTATGTCGCCGCACGAACGATGCTCGGGCGTGGGGTAGCAGAGGCTCAATCCATAACCTTTAAGGAGCATCATCTCGAAGCCATTTTGCGAATAGAATGTTGCGAGTTTTTCGATCGTTTTCAATTGACGATTATAGCTCTGCTCAATCTTGTCGATATTGGCCAGCCATCGTAGTTTGATCTCTTTCGAGGGCAGATATTCGGTAGGAATAACCTCTTCTTCAATCTGTCGCAATAATCCGTCCCACGCAATAGCCAAAACGCCCTGCACTGCCGCCAATTTAATGACCTCGTTCCAATCTAGACGATCATTAAAGCGACATTTTGACGAGTCGCATTTGCTACCTAAACCTTCGCGGGTTAAAGCAAAAAGTATCTCCTTAATTTGCTCCAAATCTCTACTTGATAAACTCCTTAATGCTATCCGTTACTCGCTTAATCTGCTCATCCGTAAGCGAAGAGCCCGAAGGTAGGCACAATCCGCGATTAAAGATCTTCTCGCTGGTGCCGTCGCCATAGAATGGACAATCCGCAAATACGGGCTGCATATGCATCGGTCGCCACAAAAGACGCGATTCAATATTTTGGCTATCAAGATATTGACGTATGTCATCTGCCGTTTTCCTATTGCATTTTGCGGGATCGACTTCGATGCAGGTCAGCCAGAAGTTTGAGTTGTAGTCGCTATTGGGATTCTGCTTTACACTAATGCCTTCGCACTCTGCAAGCAACTCTGTATAAAGTGCGTGAATAGCTCTGCGTCGGTTGATATGGTGATCAAGTACCTCCATTTGTCCGCGACCGATACCTGCGCAAATGTTCGACATACGATAGTTGTAACCGATCTGCTCGTGGTAATAGTAGGGACGATTTTCGCGAGCTTGTGTCGCAAAAAACATTGTGCGTTTTGCCTCCTCTTCGGTGCGACATACCAAAGCACCGCCACCAGATGTGGTAATCATTTTGTTGCCATTGAACGACAATGCGCCAAACTCGCCGAAAGTTCCACACTGACGATTTTTGAAGGTTGAGCCAATTGCCTCGGCCGCATCTTCCATAATCGGAATGTTGTATCGCTCGGCTATCGCGCATATTTCGTCCATTTTTGCGGGCATTCCGTACAGATGAACGGGTACAATCGCTTTGGGATATTTACCCGTTTGGGCTTTGCGATCGATGATCGCCTTTTCGAGCCATTCGGGCGAAATGTTCCACGTGTCCTCCTCGCTATCGACGAAAACGGGTGTAGCACCTAAATATTTGATGGGATTTGCAGATGCTGCAAATGTAAATGATTGACAAATAACCTCATCACCTTCTTTAATTCCTAACTGTACCAACCCAAGATGTATTGCGGCGGTACCTGCTGAAAGAGCAACGATATGGCTATCTTCGCCGAGGAATTTTGCCAAATCGTTTTCGAATCCATTCACATTCGGACCGAGAGGCACTACCCAATTTGTATCGAACGCCTCTTGAATATATTTTTGTTCACCGCCACCCATATGCGCCAGCGAAAGCCAAATACGATCTTGCATAATTATTTATATTTTATAAGTTTCGCAGGAACTCCAGCCACTACCGCATTATCCTCGACATCTCTAATCACAACTGAACCAGCACCAATTAAACAATTTTCTCCCAAACGCTTAACTCCAGTCATAATAGTTGCTCCAATTCCGATATATGTATTTTGCCCAGTTTCAATAGCCGCCCCGAGATTGACTCCTGTTGAGATAAATGTTCCTTGTGATAATTTAGAGTGGTGTGCAATATTGGCACTGATGCTAATCATTACATCTTTTTGTATTTCAGCGAATGGCATAATTAACGCATTGGCCAATATGTATATGCCTTCTGATGCTAAATTTACATTAGGGGATATATATGCTGTCTTATGAATAAAATTAGGTGTCGTATATCCTAATGATCTTGCATATGATAATAATTTTATACGAACACTATTATTGCCAATAGGACAATATATATGATATTCATCCCTATTTTTAATATGTTTGAGATATTCAATATCTCCTAAAACGGGAATATCGTTAATAACCTTTCCACGCAATAGAGGATTATCATCAATAAAACCATAAATATCTATGCCAGCTTCTTGTAGATAAACGGCATATACCTCACCATAAGAACCGGCACCAATGATTATTGCTTTCATAACTAATTTGAACCATTAAATGGGACTGTTGTCGAATGTCCCTGTTTTGAGATATCGCTTCGTTTTAATACTTTTCGAATAGTTAGATATATAATCTTTATATCAATCATAAAGGAGATATTTTCGACATACCATACATCTAATTCGAACTTTTGTGTCCAAGATATATTGTTTCGTCCATTTACTTGCGCCCAACCAGTGATTCCGGGACGCACATCGTGTCGATGTCGTTGTAGCTCATTATAAAGAGGAAGATAATGAACTCTTAACGGTCTCGGCCCGATCAGCGACATATCGCCTTTAAGAACATTGATTAACTGTGGTAACTCGTCTATTGAGGTCGAACGAACAAATCGACCAACTTTTGTTAAGCGGTCAGCATCAGGTAATAGGTTGCCATTTGCATCGCGCTCATCGGTCATTGTCTTATATTTGATAATCTTAAATATCTTCTCATTCTTACCTGGTCGCTCTTGCAAGAAGAAGGCTCCTGCGCCTTTATTTGCAAAATGCAACCAAATTGTAACTACAATCAATATCGGCGATAGACAGATCAAGGCCGATAGAGCAATTACAAAATCAAAAAAGCGCTTAAAAAAACGACAATACATTTTATTATAAACTTTTATACATATCAAGCATTGCTTGCCAAACATCCTGACGATTGTAGCGTGCGGCAATCAGCTCACGAGCCGACGCTACCATCTTTGCGGTCAGCTCTCGCTCGGTTGCGAGTCTGCGCATTGCCTCATAGAGTGCCTGCTCGTCTTGCTTCGGGATAATCAATCCATTTTGGCCTTCGATCACAATCTCGTTGCAGCCATTGATGTCGGTTACAATCTGCGCCAAACCCATCGCGCCCGCCTGAATCACAACATTCGGAAATCCCTCGCGATAACTCGGCAGTACTGCAACATCCGCCGCAACCAAGAAAGGACGTATATCGCTTTGATAACCAACAAAATCGATCTTCGGATTATTCTCTATCTCCGTTTTTGTTTCTGGTAAAACAGGATCGAGTTTGTCTTCGAACTTGCCCACAAGTAAGAGCTTTGTGGCAGGCAATTCGCGGTTGAGGCGTTTGAAAGCTGCAACAAACTCATTGATACCCTTGTCGCGCACCATTCGCCCGATGAAGATAAACGTAAAATCGTCCGCTCCGCCCCGAATCTCCTCTGCTCGCTGCACGACTTCGGGCGTACGTGCATAGTGGTCGAGATCAATGCCGTTGATATTGCCGTTGTGAATCTTCTCCATCGGCTTACGTGTAATGTGCTCGCGGAGTAGGGTAGCCTTCACGCCATCGCCCTCTGGAATTACTTTTGTCGCACATAGGCAGGTGATACGCTCCATAGTTTTGAGTATGAAACGCAAAATACCGTGCGTGGTCTCGAAACGTAGACCGGTAACGAGGTAAATGCGGTGTGGAACACGTGCAGCCCACGCTGCAACCATCGAGAGAAGGCTTGCTTTCGGTGTGTTTGAGTGAACGATATAAGGACGTTCACGACGGAAAAGTTTGTAAAGGGCGACGAGCGAACGGCAGTCGGCAGCAATGCTAATCTCGCGACGCATAGGTACCCCGATTGTGCGAATGCCTTCTCGTTTAGCAACTTCTGCCAATGCTCCCGAATCGTCAGCAACCGCCACAACCTCAAACTCTTGATTTAGGAATTTGAGCTGCCCCTGCAACAACTCCAAACTCCGATCAATCGTTGTATGTCGAAAGAGTTTATGCATTCTTAACGATTATGCAAGTATTTATATATAAATTTAGGTAATAATCCTACTAATATTGGTTTACAAACAAAGATATAATAGTATAATGGTAGATTAAGCATCTTGTAGCCAACATATTTTACGTATGCTTCATTGATTCTGCTTTTGAAAGTGCGACGATTTAATGCGCAACGATCATCGCGCATCTTGTATAGATGCTCCGACAGATTATGGCCCTTATATCCAGTAGCATACATTTTAAACCATAAATGATAATCTTCAACTCTTAACAATCGTTCATCGACACTATAACCTCCAACATGTTTATATGCAGATGTTCTTGCCATTGAAGGTGCATGACAGAATGGTGTTGATTGTACAAAACTATATATATTGGGATATTCGTCTCTTACTTTCCCAGTTTTGAAATCCCCATTTTCATCAAAATGAATCATTGGACAACTTACAATTGCATATTCAGGATGAGAATCTAAAAAAACAATCTCTTTCTCGAATCGTGTAGGTAGTGAAATGTCATCACCATCCATACGTGCTACATATTCTGTATCTACGTATTCTAAACAATGATTAAGAGTGTAATTTAGTCCACAATTATGTTCATTTTTGATTAATATAATATTAGAATGTTTTTCTGCATAATCTTGTGCTATTTGATAGGTATTGTCAGTTGATCCGTCATCGCACATAATTATTTGAAAATCTTGATAAGTTTGAGAGTACAAAGAATCAAGAGCTTCTGATAATGTAGAAGCACAATTATAGATGCCCATAATTACGGATATTCTACATTGCGATTTGTTCATAAGCTTTTAATATTATTTCCCGATTAGCCACATAAAATATGTAAAGCTTGTATTTGCGGCAAGAGTCCAATTAAATTTGGTCCCTTGTTTCGGCCATATAGGCAATCTTAATAGCGGATAAGCTAACAGAATAGGATACATAAACCATGATAGATATGCAAATCTATTAGAAAATGATGCCCTGATAAGCATAATCCAAAAAGAATTACATAATATGTATGTATTGAGTAACATTTTATACATATTATCAGATGTTTTTTTCTTGACTATTATATAATATCCCCAAATAATGGGAAGAATACTATATATCAAGAAATCCCAGCGGAAACCCAAATGTGAAAACTGCTCGTTCCACTCATCATTATAAATATAGTTATTTAATCGGTCATCGAAACCTAGACTAGCGAAAAAATTTTCTAATACATCGCTAATTGTGAGGCTTAAAAGTATTGAAAAACACCAAAAAATAATTGTTAGGTTGAGGCTATTTTTATATTTAGATAAAATAAATGCCGATATGAGCATCATAAGTATTGGCAATGCGGTCGCATGATGTATATTATATGCACAAAAACTCAATATAACTGCGATAATCTTATCCTTTTTAGATCCTAATATATATGAGAAAACAACTAACATAATAGCGCAAGCTAATCCATTTCGAATGCCATTGGTGCTATATGAATAGAACGAGTATGCGGTTAAAGACATAAGAAAAGCGCCATAGACATTATTGGGCATAAGCCGTTTGCATGCCCAATAATTACACCCAATATATCCAATCTCAATAAGTAAGAAAAAGTATTTGGCTTCCATTATTTTAGCACATTCAGTCATTATAAGTCCAAATAACCAATCCGCATGTTCTATATCATATGATCCTAAACCATATCTAATATATTCATACATCTCAAGATAGTTAGATGAGTCTCCGAATTGTCCAGTGTGAGCTGGCCTAAGTCCAAAGAATAGAATATAAACTAAGCCAACGGCAATTGCACTAAATGAGTTATTATGTCTAGATAATGTATCTCGACAAGATTCTTTTTGGTGGACAATAATATATATGATGCTTAAAAAAACAATGCTATATATATAAATAGGATGATAATAATAACCAGGGAGTAACATTTGTGTTATTGAAATATCTTATGTATGGTATTGGTGAATTTTATGCCGAAGATTCGATGGGCCAATCGAGATATCCATTGTCTAGTAGGACTTATGTTTAACCACGTCTTCGAGAACCAATGTATTGTATATGTATCTTTTGTTTTATGCAAACGACCGGTTGCATCGTCAAATGGATTAAAATAGCATTGCGGATAAATATATATATCATCAATATTTTGAATACCCGTAATATTCTGCAGACCAAATTTTTTTAGAACGCGTGTGGTGTGTTGAACTACTGTAGTTGTATCTAACGACCCATCTTCATTATAGAATTTTAATTCAGCATACTTATTCAAAATAGCTTTATACACTTGATGTTTGGCCTCGACAGCGAGCCCTAAACCAGGAGCAACAGCAATATCTCCATAATGAGGATCTTGCCCATCAATCTCACAACCCATAAATGCACCTCGCTCGATAATCTTATCTAATGGGCGAATTACCTCTACATCTGTGTCGAAATATACTCCGCCATATTTGTAAAGGATCCAAAAACGTGCGTAGTCGCTGACGAAAGCATATTTTTTTGCCTCGTAAGCCTCTTTTGTGTACGGAATAATATTTACATCAAAGTTTGATTCGTTCCACTCCTTGATTTCGTAGTCGGGCATATATTTACGCCACGAGTCAATGCACTTTACGGCGAATTCAGGCAATGGATTCCCTCCGAACCAACAATAGTGTATAACTTTTGGGATCATTGTTTTGATTTTATTTTATAGCCAATTATATATTCAGCTAATGGCAGTTTCGCAATTAAATAACTTAATCCTAATGAACCGATAAATGTAAGAATTATAATGACTATGGTCTGTATTATATATGAATCAATATTTATAATAAAATTACACTTCCATAGAACGTATCGCATAACGAATATGTGAGTCAAATATATTCCGAATGAGAGATTCGAGATGGTTAAAATACCCTCTCCATTAAAATTCGACGGTATATTGTTGTAAATCAGTGAGAAAATGGTGGTAACCAATGTAGCTACAAATACTGAAAGATACCAAAATATCTCGTACATATTTACTTCTATGCCGGCAATTTTGCAGATTATTGGAGCTATGGCAGCAATAATCGCTGCGGGAATTAATACTATGTTGGGTATTGCCTTAGGGTATTTTTTGAGATAATAACCTAATAGGAAATATCCAGCGAATCCTGATAGATAGTATAGAATACCTATATTGCTTACTTCAATATATAATATCTGTTGAAGTATCGGGTAACACGTTGTTATAAGCCATAAAATTAAGTATATCTCAATCTCTCTTTTCGAGGCTCGCACTAACCACGCGCTTATGATGGGGGCAATCAGATAGAGTCCTGCAAGAGTGTACATAAACCACATTACTCCGTGTCCTTGCGCAGAGAATGGTAAAGAAAAGATTGATTTTATTACGCCATCTGTTGTCCCCGAACTGATACATTTACAAATGATATAGAATACGCTCCAAAAAATAGTCGGACCGATAATTTTAGCAAATCGCTTTTTGAGAAAATCTATTCCATTGCTTTTGATTGGTAGGAGTAATGCGCCAGATACCATAAAGAACAGCCCAATGCAAGGTGCATTATAATAGCTTAATGCCGCATTGAATATCCCTATCGCATTTCCATTTGGCATTGGCGCGTGCATTGCAATCACCATCAAGCAGGCTAGAATTCGTATAATGTCAAGGCTATGCTCTCTTTGGTGTGTCATATCAATTTATAAATTTTCTCCACCTCGGACTCGTTGCCGTAATCGTGTGAGTGAAGATGTTCAATAATGCGAGTTTGTAACTCTTTATCGTCTATCAGAGCCTTTATGCCTTCGGCGCAACCTCGGTTATCCATCGGCACAATCACGCCATCAACGCCATTCTCAATCTGGCTCGGCGCAGTGGGGTAGTTTGTTACGACGACAGGTTTATAGAGCATTTGTGCCTCGCGTACAGTTACCGATTTGCCTTCATAACGCGATGGCTGAACATAGATGTCGCACGCTTTGATATAAGGATAAGGATTCGATCGCTTACCAAGAATAATCACGCGATCTTCTACTCCTGCCTCTGCGATTTTTGCGCGAATCAGCGGCTCATCACCACCAAATCCTATAATATACCACCGAACATCTACGCCCATATCCACCAAATGCTTGCATATAAACGGCAAGTTGTCGTAGTTTTTCTGATAGCAGAATCTGCCAATCGTTAATAGGGTAATGGCATTTAATTTTTGCAGATCATTTATATTGTAGTCGTGAGGATTTATATTGGCTCTTTGTCTAACAAAATTAGGTGCAAGTATATTTTCAATCTTAATAATCTTATGCTCTAATTCAGGAAATACAGAAAGATATGCGGTGGTTGTTGCGTCAGATATGGAACTGATGTAATCGAATTGACTCCAAATGGGCAGTTCAATATCTTTATTAACATTCACAATTGTATAATCTGTATGTATCCACGCAATTCGCCTTTTTGCTTTAACCTTTTTTAAACATATATTATGAGGCATTAAAAAACTAATCGCCAAGTCATACTCGGTGTCGGAGATTTTCGGCAGGAGTGGAGTGGTGCAGTTTGCTACATATTGGAAAATCGACGCATCTTCGCCACTGATTTTTTGTGTGCGACGATATATGCGATGTCGAATTTTTGCCAACATACGAGCCGCAACAATATCCACGTGCCCTTTGCGCAGAACATCTTTCATTGGACGTTCTAACGCTGAGTATTTGGGGATTTCTGGCAGCAGATTAACACCTTCGGGAATCAACTGCATCAACTCTCCCTGATGGCTATACACAAACAGATCGACATCGTATTTGGTTTTGTCGATCGCATTCAGCAAGCCAATCAACGAGATCTCCGCCCCTCCAATTTCGAGGTAGTGAATCAGAATTAGTATGCGAGGTTTATTCGTTATCTGCATAATCCCAATCGGCAAAAGAGTTGCTTAATAAAATTGTTTAACGATGATCGAGTTTGTTGATTAATACCTATGGTATAGACAAATGTCCCGACAACGACAACGCTGGCAGCACATACGGCTATTAAGCGAACAAATCCCTCTTCCATTGCTGTGTGTACAGCATATACCGGTAGATATGAGCACGCAGCAACTAATAAACATCTGCCATATACCTGTATCCAGTATGTCGCAACCGAGAATTTAACATATTTACGAAGTACAAATACCGCAACAACTTCGGCAATAAATGTAACTGCGATTAATGCAACGAATACAGAAATAGCGCTAAATCCCACTCGCAGTAGAATGTAAGCAATTGGGAAGATCGAACACAAGATAATACCTACAACAATATTGGTTAGTTTAATATGCCCTGTTGCGTGGATAGCAGCCACTCTGGAACTCTTGATGTTTACAATCAAACTATTGACGAGAATCAACATTGTAAAGGGTATAGTTTCTGTCGGATATTCACCTAACCATAGATCGAGAACATATTTTAACTCTAAACATAATGGCAATGTAAGAACAAACGAGAGATAGAATGCCATACAGCTGCTTAAATATACCAATCGCATCATCTCGTCTGTTTTATCGGCAGCATACAACTTGATGATTTGCGGGCGAGAGGCCAGCATAAAGTTGTTGGCAAATTGAGTTAATGTACCTTGTACTTGATATGAGATTGCGCGAGCTGTATTCATAATCGGGCCAAAGAACATATTGAGCAGAATATTTATTCCTTGCCCTTGGAGCATCCCTGAAATTTGTCCGATCAGATCCCACCAGGAGTACGAGAATAGTTGTTTATATAGATTCTTGTCTTTATCAAATTTAATATGACGGGTTTCTGCAAATTGTCGATTGCAATATGTAATATAGATAGTGGTGTATATTATTCCTACAACCATTGTCATTAATGCCCAAATTATCATCTTATCACCACCGATAATCTGAATGGCAAAGGCCAATAGGAGTTTTGCTACTACATCGAAAATACTCATGTAGGCATAAATATCCATTTTCTCATGAGCAATAATAGCCGCGCCATATGGTACCTGTATAATGCTGACTACCATCGATACTATGCCGATTTGATAAGCCCAATGTGCGGCGTGCATACGCTCTATGGGTATAATGAGCTTGTTTGTAAGCAACCACAAGCCGATTGTTTCACTCAATATTACGATCGCTATGGCGAGTGCAATATGGATAAACAACGTTGCGCTGAATGTGCGTTTTAATTGCTCATTATTCCCACGACCAAGTTCGTAAGTGAGGAAACGAGACGTAGATCCACTTAATGCACCATTTAGGAAAGTAAAAATTGCGACACATCCTGTTACGACATTCAAAATGCCATAATCAACTTCGCCCAAAGTACCAAGAACAATACGTGCCGTATATAGCGATACAAGCATTGATGCTCCCATACGGATATATAGGAGCAATGTATTGCGAGCTATTCGCTTATTATTTCCTTCGTATGCAGACATTGATAATTTTCTTTACTACCGCTTTGGCGTAGGCGGGTAGAGTTTTTAATTTTGTTTTCCACGCGGGAATGTGGAGTAGGCGTGTGACAAGTGTGCCGAAATCTTCGCTCTTGTATGCTCTCCAAAATTTTTCGCTCTTCGGGTGCATCGTCGTGCTACGTACAATGCAGGGATTGAATCGGGTCGCATCTTCGAGCGTTGAGGTGCGAATATCGAACAACTCACTTTCAATGCAACTGAACAACTCCTCACCTTTGTTGCTATTGATACATACTAACGAAATGCCGCGATCGTCGTTATACTCTGTGCCGAAAATACCACTTCCCCAAAAATCGCCGAGAGTGATATCGGCTCCCGAAGCAAATCCCTTGAATTGACACGCTGTGCACGATGGACGGGTATAGAGATCCGCGATAAATCCTCGCTGATATGGGTTCTCGGCTCCACGCTGGCGCATTAATGTCCCATTCTCAAATTTAACGCGAATAGAATATTGTTGCCAACTCTCCATCTTGTCGCGAAAATTAAATTCTGATACTTTTGATCCCGCTTTTGTCTCTAATGAATTAAGATAGTGTCGAAAGATTGCTGGACTTGGTACGCCGTGGCAGACAACCTCAATGCAGTATAGTCCCTCATAGTTTTTGCCTAAATAGCTTCGCAAACCTCCAATCTGGCAAGGAGTACCAGTAAAAAGGACATCTTTTCCATTGCGTAAATCATCTTTTACACTAGCATAACAATTTCCGATGCGACTCTGTACGTATTTTGATCCACGCAACAATCTAATCTGGTCGAGAGAGTCAATACGTCTATGTTCAACCTCTATTTTATCATTGAATACTGCACCATAAATAACACCCCCGCAGGTAACAATCTTTTCAGCAATTGCACTAAAAACGCCACCCGAAGAGCTTACTCCTCGCACTTCGCTATTGCGGTTTTTGCAGGCAATAACTTTGGGTGCCACACCGACGCTTTTCTCGTCCAAAATCGGGCACGCTTTGCGACAGAGATCGCAATTGATACACACAGCCTCGTCAACGATTGGGCGAATAAATCCCTGCTCGTCGGGCTGCATTATAATACAATTTTTGGGGCAAATGTTAGCACAAGCCTCGCAACCGCAACAATCTTTTGTCGGAATTATGTCAAGTGGTCGCAATGTCATTACATAATCTTTTTCAACTCTTCACCAATCAGCAATGCACGATTACGATATTCGGGCATCATAGCTTGTAGGTGCTTGCGAATCTGATCTTCGTTTTTATATATCCAGTCGAAAGCATTTGTTAAATCGTCTTCGTGGGTAAGCGATTGCACCGGAAGGACATAGTTCTCATATGTACCGAATATATCTTTGGCAATACCTTTCGCCTTTACAGAATATCCCACCACTAATGTCGGGACACAAGTGGAATAAGCCGCAATAGAGGCGTGAGTACGCGCTGCAATCATAAAGCGGCAACGAGCAATATAGCCCTTCAATTCCATACAATTGTGATCCTCGATCATCACTACGCGTCCTGTGTGCTTGTACTTCTCGAACAACATTCGCAACGGCACGCGGTCATCTTTACCTTCCCATACTACGTGTGGTATAAGGGCAATCTGCATATCGGTAGTTGTGATGATGTGTTCAATGAGGTACTCGTAGTTTTTAATCGTAGTTCCATCGTGATTTGCCCCCTCGATGACAACGTGGCTTATATTGATGCCAATTGTATTGTCTTTGATAAAATGTTGAGGTAATGGTAAATCTATTCTATCTAATACAAATGCTGGATCGGGTAATAGCTTAACGTGGGCTAACCCAGCATTAATCATTGCTTCATATGTAAGGCTTTCTCTTGCGATAATTAATGAATAACGCTGCAGATCAGCTAACATATTCGACTGTTTGATGGAGTTCGGTTCAACGGAACAACCTATAAATGCAGTTTTAATGTTATGTCTATTATATAATCGATTCAAATGCTCATAAATAGTAATATCACCATAACAATAATTATCGCCCCCAATAGAGAGTGCAATATCAAATTTGTCAGTTCGTTTTTTTATAGCATTTTGATAAGGAAGCAAGTCTATATGAATATATTGCTTATGTAATTTTAATTTTAGATATGCTATGAGAAAATCCCAAGTTAATTTACTGCGAACTTTATTCGCTGATTTAATAGTAGATATTTTGTCAATATTATATCTATTATCTTCTTCAGCATTTGAAGACATAAGTGTGGAGTTTACAGCGCCGAGAATCTTGTGCATAGAACGAATGATAGCCTCACAACCGTGATTCCCGCTGCCTCCGTGCCCATATAGAATGATATTCTTCATATAATTTTTATAAATCGAATCCCGCCCCTCCGTTTTTTTTGAGCGTTTCTATCATTTGACCCCAATCCTCAGGAGTTTTCTCAGTAAATATTTTATTAAAAACTGGTTTGCTTTGCATAGCAATTCTATTACGTTCGATATACTCATCAAATGTACATAGAACGCGCCAAGGATTACCCACCACAACAACATTGTCGGGAACATCTTTCGCGATAACACTTCCAGCTCCGATAATTACATTGTTGCCAATTTTAGTGTTAGGCAAAATAATGCTGCCCTGTCCGATAAAAACGTTATTGCCAATTTCTACTAATCCAACTTTGCTATAACCTAAGAATTTTTTTGTACTTGCGTCGTGTGCAAGGATGCGTACCCCAGTAATAGTTACATTATTGCCAATGCTAATTAGAGAACCATGACAACCATCAATGTAAGACCCGACAATATCTACGTTCTCGCCAATCTTAACGCCTCGTTCCCTTAAAGATTCTATACTTGTGTAATCAATAGGCTTTAATATGCCTAATTTTCGTAAGATTCTTTTAATCATAGTTTAATAAATTTTCAAATTGCTCTATTATTGCATGTGGTGTATATCTATCTATGGATTTTATACCATTATCTGCTACTTTTTTTTGCAAATCTTTGTTTTCTGCAAGCTTATATATGCCTTCAATCAGGCTATCAACATTCGGCTCGACCATTATGCCATTCTCGCTGTCAATGATAAATTCTGATGGGCCGACCGATCGCGTTACGACACAGGGCGTACCGAGCGCCATCGCCTCTTGGATTACCAAGCCTTGCGACTCGATATGCGATGTGTGTACCATCATATCGGCGTGCTTGATATATGGATAAGGATTTGCTTTGCGACCACACAAAATAACCTGATCGGCAATATTATTTTCGCATATTAGAGCCTCGATTTGATTATATAAATCACCATCACCAATAATATACCATTTGAAATTAAGTCGCCCATCCGCACGCAATCTCACAGCGGCATTAACTACATTTTCAATATGTTTTTCAACGACAATTCGTCCGACGGTAATAAATTTCAGACAATTATCGTTCTGATATGGCGACTTTCCTGCTGCACCCATCGTGCAAATCTGCTCCACATCGACCATATTAGGAATGACCCTCAATTTGGGAATAAGGTTATTCGATAAATTCGCTAAGATGTCGCGCACACCATTCGATACTGCAACAAGTCTATCGAAATGTGCCCAAACTTGTAGCCACGATTTTGTGTCGTGATCTTCGCATATTGCGCCGTGATGCCACCAACATATTTTTTGCTTCGCCTTGACCCCGTGCGCGATTATATCAGCGGAGGGACCTATACGATATGCTATTGCGGTATCATATGATTTATTTATGCCCAATAATCTTATGATAATCTTATATGCTGTATCACCTATAATACGTGAGAATAATAGTGATAAACGATATTTAATGCCAAACCAATTCTTTTTTTTGAAATTATTATAAATAACTTGTTTTAATGGCCCATAAGCCAATCGTATATCATTTAAGATCAAATTTACCTCTGAAGGAATCTCGTTGATATAATCTCCTGCTCCTTCAAGTAGTAGCAAATCTACCTCATACTTACTATAATCCAAATGCCGCAAGACATCAACAAGTGATCGCTCAACACCACCCGCATATAGATGTTCGTTTATGAATAATATTTTTTTGCTCATTTAGATTTAAGCTTTGCGATATTGTATTTTCCTTCTAATAGCAATACATACTCCGATAGGGTAGCAAATGCCAGCTAATATAGGCGCGTTAGATCTTAAAAAGTATAAAGGAACGTTCCCCAATAAAGATTGAGCAACTAATTGTACAACATCGTGTATGCGATCTTTAATGCGATGATGGTATTTTAGTTTATGATTATATAACATCGCATATCCCATAGGATTTTTTTTGAGAAGATTCCACGATCCCTTTGTTAAACCGTCGTCTAAATACTCGGAAATGACTATTACGCGATTATGCCAACGAAGTTTGTATCCATCAAGTGCCATATCGTCTAAGACGATTTGTTCTGGTGTGAAATTCTCTCCTTCCCAAACAATGAATGGGTACTGCCTTAAAATATTTGTTTTATAGGCTTCATTACAATCAAAATTTAATCCATATTTGGCACGCTCTAAATCGGTAGCATCTACATAATTTGCAAAAAGAGGCTGTTTGAAAGGTTGTGTTATTGTATGGCCTCGCAATCCACCTACTCCTACAAACGAATTATCATTTTTAATCTTTTGGCATTCGTCTGCCATAAAATCAATAACCGTATTATCTGCCAAATAATCGTCAGAATCTACAATGAAAAGAAAAGGCGATTGAGCTAAGCCGACAGCTCGATTGATTGCGCGTGGTTTACCGCCATTCTCAACCTTGTGATAGTTAATTACGATTCGTCCTTCGCACATCCATTGTTTGACCAAATCTTCTGTATTATCAGATGACCCATCGTCGATTACCAACCACTCAAAAGTATGTTTGGTAATCTGTTCAACCAAAGATTTGTAAAGAGCAGGTAATGTGTGTGCTCTGTTGTAAGTGGGAGTAAATACCGTGATATTATAAGATTGATTCATGGATGTTTGATGTATATCTTAACTTTTAATGGACTACATAAAGCACTTTTACAACCATTATTTTCAACTTCCAATAGATTGCATTGGTGCGCAGAATTTCCCATAGGTGTGATTTGAGGAATTGACTCAGTGGGGTGGCGAGAACCGAAAACTCTTTCGAGGAGTCGCGGCGAACCATCGAAAGTAGTTTTATGCAGGTCTCGACCACGTTACTTAAAGCCATTGCTGCATATTGCGGCACTTTGGTCTGTGTTAATTCATACACGGCTTTTACATTATCAAACTCTTCAAATGCACGCTTCGATAACTTCAAATGCGACAGACTGCCCTCGTGGTACTCGTAGTAATAGAGGGGCGCGCTTGAATAAGCTAATGTACATCCGTTAGTAAATAATTGAGCCATTACATAGTAGTCTTCACTTAATGTGGCCTTGGGAAAGTTGAGCGATTTGAAAATCGCTTTGCGATATAGCTTTGCGGGAAATCCCCAAAACTCATACTTAAAGAATCTCCGCATTAATTCATCGAATGTAAGTACGCGCGCATCTCCTTGTGGATTTGTCGTAATATCCTTTTCGCTCAATATTCGTTGTACATAGCAAGCCGACATATCTGTATCGTATTCACAGATGAGTTTGTATAACAATGCAACATAATTGTTGGCAATACAATCATCACTATCAACAAAACTAACATACTCGCCACTTGCCTGCTCCAAGCCTAATTTACGAGCCAAAGACGCTCCTCCGTTTGCGATATGAAAAACCTTGAATCGACAATCTTCTGCCGCAATTTGATCGCATATCTTGCCACTCTCGTCGGTCGATCCGTCATCAATCAATATAAATTCAAGATTCGAGTATGTCTGCTCTCGCAAGCAACGTAGGCAACGCTCTAAATATGCAGCGACATTATAGACGGGTACAATAATCGATATCAACGGATATGTCGAGGCGGAGCTATTCATCAATTCTTTCCAACATTGTTGCGGGGATATAGGTTGAGGCGACGGAGATTGTGTCATTGAGGCGCACAACTACGCGACGGTGTCCTTTGATTCGGATCAACTCGCCTTCGATACCCTTCATCGGGCCGGCTGTTACGCGCACGCGATCACCTGCGGCGAGGGGAATATCGACTAACGTCAGGCAATCGTCGGGCATCTCAACCAAAAAACGGAAATCGTTCATTTGCTTGTCCGATATTGGCGCGGGGCGACGTTCAGCACGATCGAGTACATAGCGAATGGGCAGCGACAGCTCATTGACAATGTCATAGCACGCTTCGGCCTCTACACGAATAAACACCATATTTGGAATGAGTGGCACCTCGACGCGACGTTTGCGACCATTATAGACGCGCTCTTGCAATCGCATCGGTAAATAGCACTCCACGCCTGCCTCGGTCAGGCGACTTTTGATGCGTCGTGCGAAATTATTTCGCGTATATGCGGCAAACCATTGCAGTTCTGACGTGGATTCCATTTCGTGATTTCTGTCGTGGAAGTTGAGTGCTGGGCACGCTTCGCGGTTGTCAATGTACCTGCGGAGGTATCACTGGCAACCCATTTGAAATTTATGCGTACTCGGCCACTCACTCTTACACAGATGTAAGTACACAAGTATTCAATATACAAAGATATTGATTTTCTTATTATAATCAAAGTATAAGCCCCTTATTTTCGGGTTTCAGGGCCATTTACATTATATTTGCGACGGGAACGGTTCGTTTGGAAAGAGAGAAAAGCGGGGGAGTGAGTGTTGATGTTTAGAAATTTTATTACCTTTGTGGCCGTTAAAGATTTACAAAAACGAAATTTCACAAAACCGAAGAATATGGAATTGAAAGAGATTTTGGCTATTTCGGGTCAGCCCGGATTGTTCAAATATGTTGCTCGCAGCAGCAACGGTGTTATTGTTGAGTCGCTCATCGATGGTCGTCGTCAGAATGCGTCGGCTACGGCTCGTGTTAGTGCGCTGACCGAGATTGCGATCTTCACCGAGGATGAGGATATGCCGTTGGCATACGTTTTCGAGAAGATCTATGCCTATACCGAGGGCAAGGAGGCGATTAATCCCAAGTCGGATGCAGCTGCTTTGAAGAGCTATTTTGCGGAGGTTCTGCCCGAATACGATCGTGAGCGTGTTCACGTTTCGGACATCAAGAAGGTATTTGCTTGGTTCAATATGCTGGTTGCAGCAGGTATGACCGAGTTCAAGTTGCCCGATGAGGAGGAGCAGAGCGAAGAGTAGTTGAGTACTCAATGCCCCCAAACAAGAAGCCGCACTTTCGAGTGCGGCTTTTCTTATCTCTTTTTGAGAGGTTTGATAGATCTATTTTTTAATACGCCATTGACCCAGCGGCCTTTGTATTGGCGACCATCGACATCTTGAATGATGCCTTTGCCGTGAGGCACGCCATCTTCAAAATTGACAGAGTATGCAATGCCTTCGGGAGTTTGGTATGTACCTTCTCCATTGGGTATATCACCTTTCCACGAGCCGCTATACATACTACCGTCGGGATAGACAATTGTTCCCGCGCCATTACGATTGCTGAAAAACCATTGACCTTGATATTGGCTGCTGTCGGGATAGATCATCGTGCCCATTCCGTGCAATTGCGAGCGATAAATCTCACCGGTATAAGACATTCCGTTATCCCAGCGCAGTGTGGTCAGGCCGGTCGTTTCATCAACAGTCTGCTCAATCGCGCGCATCTGTATATATTGCTTATTCGAGCGGAATGATTCCCAATTGATCTTTGAACGTTTTGAACGATTGGTCGATAGAATTTTGGGCAGTTGAGAACCTCTCTGTCCTTCGATATGAGCCGGACGATCGACCAGATATTTGGGGTTAACCCCTCGATCTAATACAGGGCCGTAAACGTGTTCCTTCTGTGCAAAACTTATGCTTGGCAGGCAGAACAGCGCGAAAATAAGTGCAAAAAAGTATCGTTTCATCGTTTTGTGTTTTAGTCGGTTGTTATCGGTTTTGCAATTATATAAAACTATTTTTGCAAATGCAAAGTTTTGAAGCGAAAATATGCGAATTTTATGCAAAAAAGGGAAATATTGTTTGAATTTAACTTTTTGAGTCTCTTGACACTTGCTATAAAATTGAAATAAATTTTTCGGGGGGGGGTAGATGTATGCAATATTACATTGTAATACCTGCGGAATAGATTGCGCCGCGCCACAAAAAAACGAGCCGCACAACAACAAAAACGAGCCGCGCCCGAAAGCGCGGCTCGTTATGAATGGGGTAATATCTTGCGATGTTATTACATTCTTTCGGGAACCTCGATACCCAGCAGTGCCATACCCGAACGAATTACGCGAGCAACCTCCGATGCGAGTTGCAGACGCATCTGTCGCACCTTCACATTCTCCTCGCGCATAATCGAGTGGTCGTGGTAGTAGCTGTTGAACGACTTCGCCAAATCGTAAATGTATGCACCGATGATCGACGGAGCGAAGTTGTCGCCTGCCGATGCAACCACCGACGGATAGTCGCACAGCGTCTTGATCAACTCGATCTCCTCCTTCAAGTAGTCGATACCAACCACGCGGCCTGCGTAGTCGATGCCGCTCTCGGCAGCCTTACGCAACACCGAGCAGATACGTGCGTGGGTGTACTGAATGAAGGGGCCCGTGTTGCCGTTGAAGTCGATCGACTCGCGCGGATCGAACAACATTGTCTTCTTGGGATCGACCTTCAAAATGAAATATTTGAGTGCGCCCAAACCGACCATCTTCGAAATAGCCTCGGCCTCCTCGTCGGTGCAACCGTCGAGCTTGCCCAACTCCTGCGACATCTCGCGAGCAGTCGAAACCATATCGGCAATCAGATCGTCGGCATCGACAACCGTACCTTCGCGCGACTTCATCTTGCCCTCCGGCAACTCGACCATACCATACGAGAGGTGAGTGATGTTGTCGCTCCAATCGTGGCCTAACTTTTTGAGGATCAACTTCAAAACTTGGAAGTGGTAGTTCTGCTCGTTACCTACGACATAGATCATATCGTCGAGCTTGTTGTCCTCGAAACGGCGGAACGCGGTGCCCAGATCCTGTGTCATATATACCGAGGTGCCGTCGCCACGCAGCAACAATTTCTGATCCAGACCATCAGCTGCCAGATCGATCCACACCGAGTTATCCTCCTTGCGGAAGAATACGCCTGCATCCAAACCCTTCTGCACGATGTCCTTGCCAAGCAGGTAGGTCTGCGACTCGTAATAAACCTTGTCGAAATCGACACCCAGAGCCTTGTACGTAACGTCGAAACCGTCATATACCCAGCCGTTCATTGTCTGCCACAACGAATAGACCTCCTCATCTTTGGCCTCCCATTTGCGCAACATCGACTGTGCCTCCTGCATAATCGGGGCCTGCTTCTTTGCCTCCTCTTCGCTCATACCCTCCGAAACGAGCTGCTTGATCTGCTCCTTATAGTGCTTGTCGAACTCGACGTAGTACTTACCTACGAGGTGGTCGCCCTTCATGCCGCTCGATGCGGGGGTCTCGCCATTGCCATAGAGCTTCCACGCCAACATCGACTTGCAGATGTGGATACCACGGTCATTAACCAAGTTTGCCTTGATTACGTTGTGGCCGTTGGCTTTGAGAATCTGCGCCACCGAGTAGCCGAGCAGATTGTTACGAATATGACCCAAGTGGAGGGGCTTGTTGGTGTTGGGCGACGAGTATTCGATCATCACCGTGCGACCCGTTGCATCGGCCTGACCGAAGTCCTCATCGGCACGCATTTCGGCAAAACGCTCTGCCCAGAAATCGGCCGAAAGCGAGATGTTCAAGAAGCCCTTAATGACGTTGAATGCGCTCACTTCGGGGTTATTGGCAACGATATGTTCTCCTATTTCGGTCGCGGTTGCTTCGGGTGATTTGCGGCTTCGTCGCAGCAGGGGGAATACAACGAGGGTAAAATCGCCCTCGAACTCCTTACGTGTCTTCTGAATTTGGAGAACTTCGCCCTCCTGCTCGCCGTAGAGTGCGCATACGCTGCGGCTCACTACTCCCGAAATAAACTCTTCGATAATCATCTTGTTATATGGTTTTTAATTGTTTTCGCGCGACAAATTTACGCAAAAAAGTGAACAACGGCAATTTTTCGCGCAATAACCGCAAATAATTCGGCAATTAGCTTTCGAGAGGTTGGGAGAATAAGGCGAATCAAGTTGTCGATTTTAACGAAATCGACACACCTTTGCGGGCTGGTGCGGTCGCCGAAGATGAGCCCTCGAAAGTATGAAGAAAACGGAGTTTTCGCTTTTGGTCAATCTAACTGTAAGCGAAGAATCGAATTTTGAATTTTGCTTTTTGAATTTTGAATAACAAAAAAGCCGCACCCTTGCGAGCGCGGCTTGAATTATAAACCCCAATCCTAAATTCTAAATTTTGAATTTTGAATTTTGAATTTTGAATCCCTCGTGTTACTCCTCTTTGAACGATCCGAACGAGTAACCCTTCTTTTTGAGTTTGCGGATCATCTTGTCGAGGTGGTTGTAGAGCTTGTCGGTGCGCTCCTCGCCTGTACCCGGGTGGATCAAGATGATAGCACCGTTCAGACCCTCGCGCTCCTCCTTTGCCCAGAAGTCCTTCAAGATAGCCTTCGACGAACGATAGTTGCTCATCGAAGGGGTGGTGTAGTCGGCATTGGTGTATGAGTTCTCGCTCAAATTGATGGGCAGCAGACCCATCTGCACAGCCACTGCATTCGACTCCGACGAGTAGTGCTCGTAAGGCGGCATAAAGGCGCGAATCTTCTCAACATCCAAACCCATACCTGCCAACTCGGCCATATTTGCGTCGAGATCGACACGCACCTCTTCGGGTGTTACGAGCGGAGTGTGTGCCTCGTCCCAATCTGCATAGAGCAGATGCTTGTCCGAGTGGGGTGCTACGTAGTGTCCGCCGTCGATAATAGCCTGCACTTTGTCGCGATTTACGCGCACGCAGTTACCCGTTACGAACCACGAACTTTCAACGCCGTGTTTTGCTAACGTAGCCAATACCGTAGGTACTCCCTCGAAGTTGTAATCGCCTGTAAAGCAGAGATATATCTTCTTCTCGTTGGGATCCATACGGCGCACAGCTCCGAACTTATCGAACTGTGCACCGTCGAATTTATCTACTTTTTTTTTACGTCCTTGCCGAGGGCGCTGAGTGTCGAGAGATAGTAGGTCATCGATGCCGTACCGTCCATCGTAGGCTCATTGGTCGAGAAGTCGCCGAAGAAGTCGTGGTATACAGCGATACCATTCTGGAAGGGCTTCAACGGGTCGTCATCGCCCTGCGAAACACCGATCATACCGTCGTTGATGGTCTTGTAGAGAGGTCCATCAATCAGACCGCCATAGATCGAACCGTTGCGGGTCTTGATGTAGATTGCGTGAGGATCGGTCGGGGTGTCAACGCCCTCAGGATACTCGCAAATCATAGTTGTACCCCAGGGGTTGCAACCGAAGATCCAGTCGAGCAGAGCAGCCTCCATTTCGAGGTACTGATCATCGCCCGACAACTCGTGATACAGACGCAACTGAGTCAGTGCACCAAAGGTGAAGTTGTTCGAGCACCAGTGGAAGGGAACACCGTGGTAGAACGGATCCTCGCCTGCGCGCTTCTCGATGTGCATCAGACCCTCGCTCATATAGCTCTCATACTTTGCCTTCTGTGCCTCGTTGCCTGCCTCTGCGATGAGGTAGTGGCCTACATTTACGAAGGGATACCACTGGTAGTGGCGAGCCTTGCCGGTCTCCATCCAAGGAGTGATAGGCTCCAATTCGCCCCAATAATCGGCACGTTTCAGCCAATACTCGTTGTCGGGCTCCATCATATGCAGAGCGGCAGCCGCCAACTCCATATCGTCGATCCAGTTAGCCTCCTCGTAGAAGTAGGGCTCCTTGTAGCATACGCCGTGGAAAGCACCCGGTTTAGCCTCTGCGAAAGCCATTGCATCAACGGCCTTCTTCTTCATACTCTCTGCAAATTCGGGATCGAATTTCTCGAACAATACAGCACCCATTGCAAATGCCGATGCATACTTTGCAGCTGCCGAAGCAACACCCGTGTTGCGGTTCTTGTACTTGCCCAGACCCTGAATATCGCCCGTGATGAAATATACGGGACGACCCTTACCAGGACCATAACCATAATCAACCATATCGGTATGCGGCTCGCGGATACCTGTGTGGTCGCGGTCGTCAGCAATCTGGTTGAACATAACAGCCGAGTCGGGATTCATACGCTTCATCCACTCCAAGCCCCAACGAGCCTCGTCAAGAATGTCGGGTACACCATTCTTACCCTTGTCGCCTGCTGCGTTGAACTTATCAGTGAACTGATCGGGGTTCTTGTAGTAAGCAAACATCATCTGGAAGGTTGCATTTGCCGAGGTCATCAGATACTGCAACTGGTCGGTAGCATCGTGCCAACCGCCACGAACGTCGATATGCTCGCCCGTACGGGTGGGGTGATCAACGATATAACCGTCGTACTGGTGGCAATCCTCGCCCGTATAGGGGTTGTAGCCACAACGCTGCTGACGCATATAGTAGAGCGGCATATTGCCTGCGTCGGCATAGATGTCGTTACCGATGCGGAAGTTCTCCGAACGGGTATCGCCAATTTTGATATAGTACGAGCCCTCTTTGGTCAGTTCGGTGAAGGGCAGACGATAGGCACTCTTCATACCCCAGATTGAGGCATCTTTTGCCACAGCCTTACCCGTGAAAACGACCTTGCCACTGCGAGCCTCGCAGACGTCGAAGGTTGCTACCTCGGTGGGGGTATCGGCAATCACAACAGCCACCTTGGGCAGTGTGTTGACGTAGCCGATCAAGTTGGTGCGGATCCAACTCTTTGCCGAAACCGATGCTGCTGCTAACAGAGCAACGGCCAGAATAGTAAGTTTTTTCATAGGTTTTATTGTTTTAACGTTGTGTGTTCTTATCGAAGAGATGGATACCGATGTAAGACTATTACGATCGGCTCCATCCCATTCGGTTGTTGATTAATCTTACTTGTAAAGCAAATACTTATTTACCTTCTTCTTGAAAGCATCGATGTCGCCATTCCAGATGGGGAGAATATCCTCCACCAACCAACGCTCGCAGAACTTTGCGCGAACATCGCCACGACCGCACACCTTGTCGAACATTTTCAAACGCGAGGTGGTTGTGTCGGCAAATACGTCGTGGTCGGGCCACAACTTATGAGCCTCTTGCAAGAAGTAGAACTGCAACAGCGTGAGGGGAGCATTTACGGGATCAATGATGTGGATCTGCACACCGCACAAATTCTTGCCCTGCTGTGCGCCATAGTAAGGCTTGTAGTAGATTGGGCGGAAAACTACACCCTTCAAACCGATCTTGTTCAGATTCTCGGCCAATAATTCGGGCTTGTCGATCCACTCTGCTGCCAACAGCTCGAAGGGCAGGGTGTAGCCAACACCGATATTGAGCGAGTAGAGCTCACCAGCGATACCCGTAGCAGGGTAGAACAGACAGCTCAATGCCTGCGGAATGTGGGGTGACGAGAGTACCCAGGGCAGACCTGTGTCCTCGAACGACATATTGCGCTTCCAACCCTTCATCTTTACGACGGTCAGCTTGCAAGGCTTCTCCAAGTAGTTCTCGTTGAGGAACTGTGCCAACTCGCCCGAAGTCAAACCGTGAACGTAGGGAATGGGGAACTGGCTAACGAACGAGTAGAAACCGTCGGTAACCAAGCAGCCCTCCATACGAACGCCACCCAGCGGGTTGGGGCGGTCGAGGATAACCATTTCGATGTCGTTCTCGGCAGCAGCCTCCATAGCCTTACCCATAGTCGAGATGAAGGTATAAGAGCGCGAACCAATGTCCTGAATATCATAAACCAGAGCGTCCAGACCCTTCAACATTTCGGGGGTCGGCTTTGTGGTGCGTCCATAGATACTATAAACCTGTACGCCGGTGGTTGCATCAACATAGTCCTCGACCTTTGCGCCTGCGGTGATGTCGCCACGTACGCCGTGTTCGGGGCTATACAGAGCCATAAGCTCTACGCCTTCTGCTTCATTCAGAATGTCGATGGTCGATTTGAGGTTGCGATCGACACCTGTGGGGTTGGTGATCAGACCGACCTTCTTACCTTTGAGCTGTGCGAAGCCGTTGTCGCGCAGCACCTCGATACCGGTTTTAACCTGGGCAGTAGCAGTTGTAGCAACGGCAACGGCCAGGGTCAAAATAATTGATTTGATTTTCATTGAAAAAATTGTTATAGGTTAATATTTATGTTTACTCATTTTCCGGAGCATACAAATATAACTCTTTTTCGCGAAATTATGCGAAATTTCACTCTAAATATTTCAAAGAAGCGTAAAATTTATTAATTTTACATTCCGAAAATGTGGCAAAATCAATATTAAAATATTCTATATGGCACAAACTCAACAATTCAAACGATTCCTTTCGCTTGACATTCTGCGCGGCTTGACCGTAGCTGGTATGATCACAGTGAATAACCCCGGTAGCTGGGGCGAGCCGACATTTGCTCCCTTGCGCCACGCAGCGTGGGACGGCTGCACTCCGACCGATCTGGTCTTCCCTTTCTTCTTGTTCTGTGTCGGAGCATCGATCTGGTTCGCTTATCGCAAGTCAAACCACGAACTGACCGCTCCCGCCGTTGGTAAGATTCTCAAACGAGGATTTTTGATCTTCCTCGTTGGTCATCTGGTGAGCTACTATCCCTTCTATCGTTTCGGCGATATTGCTCCCGAACAGATGTGGCTCGGTTGCCTCTGCTCGATCATCCAGATTTTGGGCCTTGGTTTGAGTATCGGCTCGCTGGTATGGTTCTCGAATCAGAAGCAGACCGAGGAACTCGATCCCGATTACAAACGTCGTCGTGCAATCGCTTGGACACTGCTCGGAGTGGGACTCTTAATGGCTATTGTGCCCTTCCCGCTGCTGCTCGGCACGCCTCTTAAATCGTTGGCAAAGTGGCGCATACTCGGTGTTTTCCCGCGTATCGCTCTCTGCTTTACCGCTGGTGCTTTGGTGGCTTTGTGGCTTAAAACTTATAAGAAGATTTCGATCGCTCTGGTTGTGATTTTGGCAGTTTATTGGATCGTATCGGCACTGTTTGGCGATTTTACGCTCGAAGGCAACCTCGGTCGCACGATCGACTTGGCAGTTTTAGGTGATGCTCATATGTATCACGGCGAGGGCATCGCTTTCGATCCTGAGGGATTGTGGAGTACCCTGCCTGCAATTGGCACCGTTTTGCTCGGTTATATGTCGGGTAAATTGATGGGCGAGAGCACCGAAGATGTTAAGCGTAATATCCTTGTGCTGGCTGCTGTTGGCGGTCTGCTCATTACGCTCGGTTTGATTTTGAATCCCTACTTCCCGATCAATAAGAAACTCTGGTCGAGTAGCTACGTCTTCTATGCCGGAGGTTTGGCAATGCAGATTTGGGCTCTGTTCGCATTCTTGATCGATGTTCGTAAGAAGACCAAATGGACAACATTCTTCGCTGTATTTGGCTCTAATGCTCTGTTCACCTACTGCCTTTCGACCTTCTTCGTGAAGGTTTGGGGTCAGTCGTGGTTTAAGGTGCCCATCGATGGCGGTGAGCGTAAGGTAACCATCTTCTCGGCTTGGTTTACAACCTTGAAGGAGGTGATGCCCGTTGAGTTGGCATCGTTGCTGACAGCACTGTCGCTCGTAACCCTCTGCTGGCTGATCGCCCTGCCGCTGTACAAACGTAAGATCTATATTAAATTGTAATTGATTATGAAACGCTTTTTATTACTTGCTGTTGCGCTCGTTGCCGCTGTTTCGGTTTCGGCGAACAAAGCTGATACGTTGAGCTACGCCTCGGCCGAGAGCGTAGGTATGGATGGTAAATACCTGACCACTACGATCGACTCGTTGGTTGAGTATGCGATGACGCAACACGCTTTCCCCGGTTGTCAGATTCTGGTAGCTCGCCACGGTAAGATTGTTCATCACAAGAGCTATGGCCACCACACCTATCGTCGCTATCGCCCCGTTGAGAATGACCACATCTTCGACCTTGCATCGTGCTCGAAGGTTATGGGTGCAACGATCGCAATGATGAAGTTGGTTGAGGATGGACTGATCAAACTCGATGAGCCCTTCTCGAAGTCGTTCCCCTACTTTGTAGGCAGCAACAAGGAGGATGTTACCTTGCGTGAGTTCTTGGCTCATCAGGGTGGTCTGATTCCGTCGGTAAGTGTCTATAAGATTATGTTCGACGAGCAGGGTCGTCTGCGCGATGGTCTGTTCAGCTACACTCCGAGCGAGGAGTATCCGATCGAGGTATATAAGAATATGTGGGCTCGCAAGGATATGCGCGAGATTATCTATAAGGCTGTGGCCGATACGCCGCTCGGCCCGAAGAAGTTCCGCTACTCGTGTATGTCGTTCTTGTGCTATCCATACGTAGTTGAGTCGCTGACAGGTAAGGGCTTCGAGGAGTTCTTGCGCGATACCTATTACGAGCCTCTGGGTGCTGACGCTATTATGCTCAATCCTGCGCACAAGTACCCCAAGAATAAGATCCTTCCGACCGAGGTTGATACCGTCTATCGTAACGA
The DNA here is from genome assembly GCA_045605245.1 of Alistipes sp. GTDB lineage: Bacteria > Bacteroidota > Bacteroidia > Bacteroidales > Rikenellaceae > Alistipes. The sequence continues at coordinate 45,420 of JAZUPN010000088.1, forward strand.
CCTTGTTCACGGTTACGTGCACGATGAGTCGGCTGCGATGTTGGGTGGCGTGTCGGGTAACGCAGGTGTCTTTGCCAATACCGAGAGTATGGCAAAGGTGCTCCAAATGTTGCTCAATGGTGGTACGTATGGCGGCAAGCGTTATTTGAAGCGCAAGACCATCGAGGAGTGGACTTCGTGCCAGTATCCCGATAATCGCAATCGTCGCGGTTTGGGTTTTGACCGCCCGATTTTCAGCAACTCGCCTTCGCTGTCGTTCGATGACGCTTATCCCGCACCGTCGGCAACGCAGCAGAGCTTTGGCCACTATGGTTTTACGGGTACGATGTTCTGGGTTGATCCCGCCGAGGATGTGATCTATATCTTCTTGACTAACCGCGTCTATCCCAACCGTTCGATCGACGCGCTGGGTCGTGAGAGCACCCGCACCAAATGCCAAGAGGCAGTCTATGAGGCAATTCGTCGCTTCGAGAAGTAGCCTTTAAGCCGTTTCGAAATTGAGCCGCTCGACACCAAAGTCGGGCGGTTTTTTTTGTTATTCAAGATTCAAAATTATTTCCGTTGCTTACACTTTGGCTCATCATTGGCGGGTGGGGGCTCGGCTAAAAGCCGACCCGCCAATGATGACGAAATCAACCTTTTCGATGTTTAGCCCGTACATCTTGCCTTAAATGATATAAATTTGTCTACTATTGTAAAGAAAAGTATTCTATGTATTGCATAGTATAAATGAGTTTCGTACCTTTGCATTATGATAATTTAAAATTACTAAAACAAAGAAAACGATGAAACGAATTACATTTATGGCATTAGCGGCATTGGTATTAGTGTCGTGTGCTGACCGAAATTATTCGATTACAGCAGAATTCCCCATAAGCGCGGGACTGGATGGTCAAATGTTCCAATTGATTAATTATGATAATGATGAAGTGATCGATAGTGTTGTGGCGGTGAATAATCGAATTTGTTTCGAGGGTAAGGTTGTAAAACCATACGCAGCAGCCCTTAAAGCTCCGTCGGGTGGTCAGTTGCCATTTGTACTAGAATCGGGTGTAATTATGATTGATCCGATGGGTAATATTTCGGGCACGCCGAGTAATGATGCGTTGCGAGAGTTTAAGACCGAGATGAATGCGGTGAAATGCGATACCATATTAACACGCGCCGAGAAAGAGACGCTTATGACTAATATGCTCGATAGTACGTTCGAGGCTAACAAGGAAAATCTTGTGGGCTACTATGTGTTCTTGGATATTATGGAGCGGAAGAACAAAGTGGAACTTGATTCGCTGTTGAAAGTGTTGCCAGCGATGTATTCAAATTCGATTCTTGTTACTGATCGTGTGAAATTTCTCGTGCAGTCGGAATTGACTGCTGAGGGACAACCATTTGTCGATTTTACGCTGATAACCGAAGATGGCACCGAGCAAAAGCTGTCGGATTATGTTGGGCACGGTGAGTATGTTTTGGTCGATTTTTGGGCGTCGTGGTGTGGTCCGTGCCGTCGCGAGATGCCGACGATCAAAGATATTTTCGCAAAATATAATGGTCAAGGCTTGAAGATTCTCGGCGTGGCTGTAAATGACGAAGTTAAAGATGCGCAAGCAGCAATCGAAGAGATGGGTATTGAATGGCCGGTAATATTTGATATTCAAGGCTTGACATTGGATATTTATGGCATTTCGGGTATCCCTCACTTGATTCTTTTTGCGCCCGACGGAACGATTGTTTCGCGCGGAGCACGTGGCGAAGGTTTGAAGGCAGTTGTTGATGCGGCAATGAGTGCTAAATAGAGATTATAATTGAGAAAAAATGTCGCGCTCGAATCTCGAACGCGACATTTTTTTATTGCAGAAAATTCACTAAATAATTTTTAATTTTCTTACTCGTATTTCATTGGAACGATCTCGCCGTCGAGAGCAGCCACTGCGTTGTAAGCCAATGCTCCCAACTCATTCTCGCCCGCCTCGATTACGATGGGGGCAATGAACGAACACATCTTGGTAATGTAGTCGCAAACATACTCGCTATAAGCAATACCACCAGTGAGAATGATCACTTCGGCTTTGCCTTCGAGTACAGCGGCCATTGCGCCGATCTGCTTGCCGACGGTGTAGCACATCGCGTCGAGAATCAACTTCGCGTGCTCGTCGCCATCTTTGATGCGGTCAAGCACTTCGGGAATCGATGCGGTGCCCAAATGGGCAGTCAAGCCACCCTTGCCTGCGAGCAACTTATCCAACTCTTTCGAGGTGTATTTGCCCGACTCGATCAGATCTTTCCAGCCGTCAGCGGGGAGCGTGCCCGAACGTTCGGGAGCAATCGGACCTTC
>JAZUPN010000089.1:0-6263 GCA_045605245.1 Alistipes sp.
GTAAGGAGTTCTAAGGACTTGATTCACAATTCACAATTGCGAATTACGATTTGAGGAATTGAATTGAATAGGCAACTAATTTATCTGGTAAATACACAAAAGTACATTAACTTTGCACAGACCGATAGGCTCGCAACCCGCCGCGTAAGCGGCTAAGCCCCTGCCTGAGGCGGGGGTTTGGGGGTGGGTCAGATTTGCAAACGCGACGGAACGTCGCGCGCAAGGTCAAGACTTAAACAGAGATTACAAACTTTTAATAAACAACACAAAACAATGAAAGTAGAACAGAACAAATTTGTAGCGGTAGATTACAAACTGACGGTTGATGGCCAGATCGCTGACCAGTCGCACCCCGAACACCCCCTCGAATTTATCTTCGGTACGGGTATGTTGCTTCCCAAATTCGAAGAGGCTATCCTCGGTAAAGAGGTTGGCGACGAGGTGGCTTTCACCCTCGCTCCCAAAGATGGCTACGGTGAGGTGATCGCAGAGGCTATCGTTGATCTGCCCAAGAATATATTTATGATCGACGGCAAGATCGCCGACGAGATGTTGTTCGTTGGCAATCAGGTACCTATGAGCGACAATCAGGGCAACCGTATGCTCGGCACCATCCGCGAGGTGGCAGAGGAGAGCGTTAAGATGGACTTCAACCACCCGATGGCCGGCAAGACACTCAACTTCGAGGTTAAGGTCGTAGGCGTACGCGACGTACAGCCCGAAGATCTGGCTCCGAAGGGTGGCTGCGGTTGCGGTTGCGAGCACGACAGCTGCGGCGACGAGTGCGGCGATGGTTGCGGTTGCAACGACGGCTGCTGCCACTAATCGAAAGGCCGAACTGATCGGCACAAAAAAAATCCCGTTTCCTTTACAGAAACGGGATTTTTTATTACTCGCTTTGCAGCCTATTTCTCTTGGTTTTGATTGCGCTTGAAGCGGCGGAAGAAACGATCCGTCGTACGGCTACGCTCTACGTTCATATTCAGACGTTTAACCAGCACCGACTTAAATTTATCAGGCTCAATATCACGCTGAATGACACCACCCTGCGCGATTGACAGTGCGCCCGTCTCCTCCGAAACGACCAAAATAATTGCATCCGAGACCTCGCTCATACCCAACGCTGCGCGGTGGCGCGTGCCATACGACTTGGGCACCTGCGACTGGGTTGAAGGCAGGATGCAACGCGCCGCAACAACACGATTGCGATTGATGATGATTGCGCCATCGTGCAGCGGCGAATTCTTAAAGAAGAGATTCTCCAACAACGACGACGACACCTTTGCATCTACCGCAATACCACCCTCGGCCATAAGACTCAAATCGCTGGTCTGTTGCAGGACAATCAGAGCACCTGTCTTGGTCTCGCCCATATCGACACACGCCTTTACCAACGAATCGATATCGAGGTCGCTATCGTTATTTTCGCGGCCAAACAGGCGCGAAAGACTATGGTTCTGTTGCAGGCCGAGCATCTGCAAAAAACGGCGTATTTCGGGCTGGAAGATCACCACAACAGCGATGATACCCACGCCGATAAACTGTCCTAAAATGCCCGAAAGAAGCTCCATATTGAGCGCACGGACCACGATATACATCAGATAGAGCATAACTACGCCCAAAATAATGCTGAATGCACTCGTGCCACGCGTTACGCGATACAAGTAGTAGAGCATCAATGCCACCAAAAGGATGTCGATAACATCGATTATGCCGATATGAATAAAGCCCATCTCTAATTTGCTGATTTCGTTTCCGCAAAACTACACAAAAAAAAGAAGACCCGCAACGATTTACGGGCCTTCTTTCGTCGTTTTAATCCTTTCGGATGATTAATTCTTCTTATTCTTACCCTTGGTCATCATCTCGTAAGCAACGGGAGTTGCAACGAATACCGACGAGTAAGTACCTACGATGATACCGAACATCAGGGCGAATACGAAACCACGAATAGTCTCACCGCCGAACAGGAAGATCGCCAACAGGGTTACGAAGGTAGTACCCGAAGTGTTCAACGTACGCGACAGAGTCGAGTTGATTGCCTTGTTGATGTTATCACCGATAGTGCGCTTCGGATAGAGTGCCTGGTACTCACGGATACGGTCAAAGATAACCACGGTATCGTTGATCGAGTAACCGATGATGGTCAGGATCGCTGCAATGAACGACTGGTTGATCTCCAATGCGAAGGGCAGCAAACCGTACAGCAACGAGAACAAGCCCATCACGAGCAGTGCGTTGTGGGTCAGCGAAACGACTGCACCCATACCCCACTGCCACTTCTTGAATCGCATCATAATGTAGAGTGCGATTGCAATCAGCGAGAAGATAACTGCCAAGAATGCCGAACGAGTCATATCGCGTGCGATCGAAGGACCGATCTTATCTGCCGAGATAATACCGTTCTGGTCAGTCTGCGTGCTGGTGAAACCGTCGAGAGTGATGTCATACGAGTAGAGACCCTTCAAGTTCTCATAGAGTAGCTGATCAACCTCTGCGGTTGCCTCCTCCGAAGTGTCATCGAACTTGTACTGGGTTACGATACGCATCTGGTTCTCATCGCCATACTGCTTAACCTCCAAGCTGACGCTGCTTGCATCACCGGGGAAAGCGTTCTCCAATGCCGCACGAACATCATCTGCCGACACATTCTGGTCGAAACGAACTACGTAAGCACGACCACCAGTGAACTCAACGCCCATATTGAAACCGCGAATTGCGAACGATGCAATCGACAGAACCAACAGAGTACCCGAAACGATGTAAGCGATCTTGCGCTTGCCAACGAAATCGAACTTGGTATTAGCCAACAGATTCTCCGACCACTTGAACGAGAACTTAACATTCTTGCCCTTGTTGATCAGTGCGTCGATGATCAGACGAGTGATATAGATCGAAGTAAATACCGAAGTGATGATACCGATGATCAACGTAGTAGCGAAGCCCTGAACAGGACCGTTACCGAAGATGAACAGAACGATACCGGTAATCATAGTAGTCAACTGACCGTCGATAATTGCCGAGTAAGCGTTGCTGTAACCATCCTTAACAGCCATCGAAAGACCCTTACCTGCGCGGAGCTCTTCCTTGATACGCTCGTAGATGATTACGTTAGCATCCACTGCCATACCCATTGTAAGTACGATACCTGCGATACCGGGCAGAGTCAAAACTGCGCCAAACGACACCAAAAAGCCAATCAGCAAGAAGAGGTTGGTGATCAATGCGATGCACGAAATCCAACCACTGGTGCTATAATAAACGCACATATAAACCAGTACCAGCAAGAATGCGATCACGAACGAGAGCATACCTGCGTTGATCGACTCCTGACCCAGCGAAGGACCTACAACGGTATCCTGGATAATGCGCGACGGAGCGCGAACCTTACCCGACTTCAATACGTTAGCCAAGTCCTTTGCCTCGTTGATGGTGAAGTTACCGGTGATACGCGACTGACCGCCGTCAATTGCAGTCTGCACGTTGGGAGCCGAATATACATAGCCGTCCAAAGCGATTGCGATAGCGCGACCGATGTTCTGGCCGGTCAACTGCGCCCACTTCTGCATACCCTCCGAGTTCATCGTCATCGAAACCTCGGCATCAGCACCCTGACGAGCGTAATCAGCGGTAGCATCAACTACAACACTACCATCCAGAGGAGCCTTACCGTCGAAGGTGTTAGCCTTAACTGCGAAGAGCTCGAACTTGCCATCGAAAGGATCTGCAACACCCTCTGCTGCTGCACGCTTGTTTTCGTAGGGCTTAACGCTCCACATAAAGCGAACATCGCGGGGGAAGAGAGCCTTGATCTGGGGCATAGCCAGATACTTATTTACAATAGTGGTATCGGTCGAAGTAGCATAACCGATGATCGGGTTGTTTGCATCTGCATAAACTGCACCTGGATACAAACGAACGAACAGGGGATTCATCTTCTCCTGCTCCTCGAAGCTCATACCCTCAACCGAAGCAACCTCCTCCGAAGTCTGCTCTGCAACCTCTGCTACCAAAGCGTTATCCTCTGCGGGAGCTGCCTCCTCGGCAACCTCCTCTGCCTCTGCAACCTCGGCGGGAGCTGCGCTCTCGGCCTTGATGTTGCGCAACAGAGCGTCAGCCTGCTCCAATGCACCGATCAACTCGTTGGTGCTGTAAGTCTCCCAGAACTCCAACGATGCGGTACCCTGCAAAAGCTTACGAACACGCTCAGGCTCCTTTACACCGGGGAGCTCGACCAAAATGCGGTTCGAGTTGGGCAAACGCTGAATGTTGGGCGAAGTTACACCGAAACGGTCGATACGCGAACGCAAGATGTCGTACGATGCTGCGATAGCGTCGTCGCTCTCTGCACGCAGGACCTTCAAAACCTCCTCATCGGTCGAGTTAGCGTTGATCTGCTTCATCGAAGGAGTGTTGAAGATCAGTGCCAAAGGCTGACCACCCGATACCTGGGCATAATTCTTTGCGAAGATCGAGATGTAATCACCGCCATCACGAGTCTGCTCGGTAGTCAGGCTCAATGCTTCGAGGAACTTGGGGTCCTGCGAATCGTCCGACAACGACTTCAATACATCACCCTGCTGAACCTCCAACATTACGTTCATACCACCCTTCAAGTCCAGACCGAGGTTGATCTCCTTCTCCTGACACTCTTTGTAAGTGAATTTAATGATACCCAAGTTGTAAACAGTCTGATTCTTAACCGAATCAAGGTACTGCTGCTCCATCTTGTCTTGAAGCTCAACCGGATAGGTCGCAGCATACTCTGCTGCCTTCTTCTCAACTCCGCGCGTTACAAACGAGAACGAGAGCTGATAAACACAGGCAATCGCCAAAAGGATTGCCAATAGTTTAATTGCGCCTTTGTTTTGCATTGTTTAGAAATGTTTATTTATTGTTTATTTTGTTACGTATTTTCCTACGCATCAGGCTACGTCATTACATAACTCGCCAATAGGGCACAAAAATAGTAAATTTTCTCTAAATACGCACCTTTTTCCATAAAATTATCATCTTTGATTATATTTTAGGTATCAATTCAACTATTACACGCAGATTGATTAATGGATGAAACAAGTTTTTGAGTATCTATGGGTTGATTTCTTGCAAGCGGCACATAGTCGTAGGTACGCCCTACGGGCGACCGCCACAACCCGCGAAAGTGCGCCTACATTTGTAGCAAAGAAAATTGCGAATTGTGAGTTGTGAATTGTGAATCGTGAATAAAAAAATCCCGACCTCCATTCTCGGAGATCGGGATCGATCTATAAATTATTGAGCGGTGATTACTTCACCTCCTCAAACTCAACATCTTCGGGCTGCTGCTGACCACCCTGCGCGCCGCCATTCTGCTGTGCGCCACCCTGGGCGTTCTGTGCCTGCTGCTGTGCCTGCTGGCTTGCGTAGATGTCCTGCGATGCTGCCTGCCAAGCGTTGTTGAGCTCGGTCATAGCTGCGTCGATAGCCGCCAAATCAGCCGCCTTGTGAGCCTCTTTGAGCTTGCCGAGAGCACCCTCGATAGCAGCCTTCTTGTCAGCGGGGATCTTGTCGCCATACTCCTTCAACTGCTTCTCGGTGGTGAAGATATGCGAGTCGGCGGCGTTGATCTTCTCGATACGCTCCTTCTCCTCCTTATCCTTCGCCTCGTTAGCCTTTGCCTCATCGCGCATACGCTGGATCTCCTGCTCGGTCAGACCCGACGAAGCCTCGATGCGAATCTTCTGCTCCTTACCCGTACCCTTATCCTTTGCCGATACGTTCAAGATACCGTTTGCGTCGATGTCGAAGGTAACCTCAATCTGCGGAACACCACGAGGTGCTGCGGGGATACCGTCGAGGTGGAAACGACCGATCGACTTGTTGTCGCGTGCCATAGGACGCTCGCCCTGGCATACGTTGATCTCTACCGAAGGCTGGTTATCCGAAGCGGTCGAGAATACCTCGCTCTTGCGGGTAGGGATAGTGGTGTTAGCCTCGATCAGCTTGGTGAATACGCCACCCAGAGTCTCGATACCGAGCGACAGCGGAGTAACATCCAACAGAAGCACATCCTTAACCTCACCGGTCAATACACCACCCTGAATCGATGCACCGATTGCTACAACCTCATCGGGATTTACGCTCTTGTTGGGGGTCTTGCCGAAGAACTCCTCTACAACCTTCTGGATTGCGGGGATACGGGTCGAACCACCTACCAAAATAACCTCGTCGATCTGCGATGCCTGCAAACCTGCGTCGCGCAGAGCGATCTTACAAGGCTCGAT
>JAZUPN010000090.1:0-29364 GCA_045605245.1 Alistipes sp.
CAGCGGCGCGGATGGAGGCACGAGGGGCGGCGGCAACGGCGACAAAGCTCGCGGTCGCGACCTCCCATAAGGTACATATTTGCCGAGGGTGCGCCCACGTCAGAGAGGTATCCTCGGAAGTCGGGCATTTGCGTAATGCGCTCAACCTCAGCGAGAATCGAACGCTCCGAGCGCGAATTGATAAACTTGCCCTGATGAGCCGAGATGGTGCAGAAACTGCAACCGCCGAAGCACCCGCGATGGATATTGACCGAGTGTTTGATCATCTCCCACGCCGGAATATCGCCCTTGCCGCGATAGCGCGGGTGGGGTGCGCGTTCGTAAGGCAGGTCGAAACTTTGGTCTAACTCGCTCTGTGTGAGGGTTGTATGTGGCGGATTGACAACGACATAGCGATCGCCCGTCGGCTCGACCAGCGTCTGTGTCTGCTCCATCAGGTTGCTCAAAGTCTCGATGCGGGTGAAATTCTCGGCGAAAGCGAGTGGATCGTTGCAGCACTTTTCGTAGGAGTGCAGGCGTATGGTCTGCTCCTCGTCAAGGCGATCGACATAGGAGCTATCGGCCACGAAGGCAACCTGTCGCAGACGGCGTAAAAGTTTGGCATTAAAGCCATTACGCATTGCCGCAGCTACCTCCTGAATAACCTTTTCGCCCATTCCATAGACCAGCAGATCGGCTCCGCTGTCGATCAAAAGCGAGGGCATCAGTCGCTCGTTCCAATAGTCGTAGTGGGTCAGTCGGCGCAACGAGGCTTCGATGCCGCCCACCACAACGGGCACGTGCGGATAGAGCTGTTTGAGAATGCGGGTGTAGGTCTGTACCGCGCGATCGGGTCGGAATCCCGCCTTGCCGCCCGCCGTATAGGCATCGTTGCTACGCAGGCGTTTGTTGGCGGTGTAGTGATTGACCATCGAGTCCATCGCACCTCCCGACACCGCAAAGAACAATCGCGGCACACCTAACTTGCGGAAGTCGCGCAGGTCATCGCGCCAATTGGGCTGGGGCACGATTGCCACGCGGTAGCCCTCCTTTTCGAGCAGGCGACCGATGACCGCCGCACCGAACGAGGGGTGGTCGATATAGGCATCACCCGTGAAGAGGATCACATCGACGTAATCCCAACCGAGAGCTTCGATCTCTTTAACGGTTGTCGGTAGAAAGGCCATTTTCTAACGTAGTTATCTATTTTCGTAGCAGTATCGACGAGTCGCCGTAGCTCAAAAAGCGGAAATCATTTGCCAACGCAAAGTCGTAAATAGCGTGCCAATCGTCGCCCACCAGAGCCGAAACCAGCAACAGCAGGGTCGATCGCGGTTGGTGGAAATTGGTTACCATACCCTCGACGATGCGGAACCGATAGCCGCAGGGCGTGATCATAATCTGTGTCGCGGTTTTCAGGCGATCGACACCCTCGCGCTCCATCCACGCAATCAGCGCATCGAGTGCCGCCGCACCATCTACCTCGGCGGGGATGTCGTACAACTCCCATTGACCTACGGTGCGCTCGCAATCAGGTGATCCATTGACGATTACGCGATAGCCCAACGCCGCCAACGACTCTAACGTGCGTACCGATGTGGTGCCTACGGCAATGATCGATCCGTGCTTGCGACGCAGATTGCGCAGGGTCGTAAGGCGCACCTCGAAATGCTCGGTGTGCATCGGGTGGTTGGCGGCGTTCTCCTCCTTGACGGGCAGGAACGTACCTGCGCCAACGTGCAGTGTAACCTCCTCAAACTCAATGCCCTCGCCCTTTAACTCCTCGATCAGTTCGCGGGTGAAGTGCAGGCCGGCGGTCGGTGCCGCCACCGAGCCCTCGAAACGCGAATAGACGGTCTGGTAGCGCGTGTTGTCGATCTCCTCGCTCTCGCGGCCCAAGTAGGGCGGAATGGGGATGCGACCCAGCTCTTCGAGCATCTGTCCAAACGAGAGCGGAGCCTCCCAACGGAAACGGACGATGCTCTCACGACCTTGATTCTCAACACGTTCAGCAATCAGTCGCGTCGGTTTGCCCTCGTGCTCGAATTCGATTAGCAGTTCGCCCTCCTTCCACTTTTTCGAGTTGCCGACAATGCAACTCCACTCGCACTCGCCACGCACCGCAAAGGCACGCTCGTAGTCGGCCGGCGCGTGCGGTTCGAGGCAAAATATCTCGATACGCGCACCTGACGGCTTGTGCATCACGATACGTGCGCGAATGACCTTCGTGTTGTTGAAGACGAGCATCGCCCCTTTGGGCAGCACCTCGCCGATTCGGCAAAAGCGGTTTTCGCTGATCTCACCGCCGCGATATACGAGCAGTTTCGACAGCTGACGCTCGGCGAGCGGGAATTTTGCAATTCGCTCATCGGGCAGCGGGTATGCGTAGTCGTTAATATCTATTTGAAATCTATCCATTTCTCACTGAAAGAATTTACCCTACAAAAGTACTCAATAATTCGACGGTCGAGAAACTTTCTCGAAAAAATTACGCATCTTTGTTGCACTTTGGCGTGCCCAAACGTATTACTTATGGACAGAAACTCAAAATGACCCCAAACGAATTCGACATATTTATCGCTGCAATACACGATCGATTGTATCGTTTCGCCCGCACGCTCCTCGGTGTGCAGGTCGAGGCGGAGGATGCGGTGGCCGATGTCGAAGAGCGTTTGTGGCGACGACACGAGGAGTTGGAACGCCATCGAGGTGCGCACTCAATGGCAATGACGGCGGTACGTAACGCCTGCCTCGATCGTATGCGTCGTCAGCGCGAAGAGCTGACCGAGCGACTGCCCGAAACGGCTGCCGAAGACTCTCGGAGCGATGTGCGCGAGGCTGTGCGCAAGGCCATTGCCCAACTGCCCGACCGTCAACGCGAGGTGATCCATCTGCGCGAAATCGAAGGTTACAACTGTCGCGAAATTGGCCAGATGTTGAACCTCGATGAGGCCAACGTGCGAATGATACTCTCGCGAGGCCGCCGACAACTGAAAGAGATAATCGAAAAAACAACGGACTATGGACAAATCTATCGAACGCATTGATCAACTCGTTGAGCGTTGGCTCGATGGCTCGACAACTGATGTCGAGGAGCGCGAATTGCAGCGATTGGTCGCGGAGTGTGGCTCGGCTCTACCCGCGCGTTTGGCGTGGTTGGCAACCACATTTGAGGGCTATGGAGCATTGGCCGAGGAGCGCAATCCACAACCCGTCAAACGCTTTTTGCCTATTCAGCGTCAAACGCTTCGACCGATGCAGCGTATTGTTGCGTGGAGTTTGGCCGCCGCGGCTGTGGTTGCGATGATCGTTGCAACGACGATCGACCGCGAGCCATATTGTTATATTAATGGTGTGGCGATACACGATGCCCAGATTGCGATGAACGAGACGCGCTGTTTCGAACATTTGGCCGAGTTGGATGAGGCGATGGAGGTCTTAAATTTGATTCAAGATGTTCAATTTGATGAATAAATTAGATGTAATATTTTAATAAACAGATTATTAACCGAAAATGAAGATATAGCAATGAAACGAATACTGATTATATTTGCAATGATGTTTGCGGCCGCCACAGCCACCGCCCAGCAGCCCAACGAAGAGGTCGTTAAGAGTGCCGAACAATCGGCGAAAACTGCGCCTGCGACCTCTGCACCTACAACCTCTGTGCCCCTGACCGACAGCACCGACATCGTGTTGCGTGCCGACGAGCACACCTCGATCCTCGATTTGGAGGTTGGCGGTTTTGTGATCTCGCTCGGCTCGCCCGAGAAGCAGGCACGTCGCTCATCGTTTGGCATCGGTGCATTCAAGACGGACATCGGTACGGTGCGTTTGGTTGGCGAGGGCTACGAGGACTACTCGGCTGATGAACAGGGCTTTATGGCACGTGGTCGCAAGTCGGTACATTTCGCTACGACCGTATTTCAATATTCGCTCCGACTGAACGATTCGCGCGTGCCGACCAAAGTGCGATTCTATACGGGTCTGCGCTTAGCGAGCGACAATATTTCGCTCCTTCCCAATCGCACGCTCGGTAACGACGCTACGGGTCGCGTGGTGCCCGTCACACTCGACAAAGAGTACAAGAAGTCGAAATATTTTGTCGAGCGCATCGGTATCCCGATCGGATTCAATATCTATCATCGTACGTCGCGCGTAGCGGTTGACGTGTCGGTAACCAACTCGATCACCTTCACCCAGCGTACCGTCTATAAGAAACCCAAGACCAAAATAAACGCAATTACGGGTGCAAATCCCTACCACTGCGCCGTTCGCGTGGCGATCAACTACTCGTCGATCGGCTTCTATACCGAGTACTCGCTCACCCCGTTGTTCAAAAAAGGAGTCGGCCCGCAGGGTAACATCTTCTCGCTTGGCGCAACGATCAACATTGGTGGCGTTAGATTCTAAAACTTGCTCACTATGAAACGATTACTGATACTTTTAATGGTGATGATGCCGCTCCTTGGCGCGGCACAGACGCTCACTTATAGCGGCTTTTTCGACCGCTACGAAGGTCGTGAGCAGTTCCGTACGGTGGTGCTCGGTCGCAAGATGATGGAGATGATGAGCGAGGGGACCAAAGATCGCGAAATGCGTCGCACGCTGGCCGGAATCGAACACATCAAGGTTATCTCGTCGGCCCTCTACGACGAGGAGTTCGTCGCCGATGCCCGCACTGTGGTCAGCTCGTCAAATTACAAACTGATATCGTCGGTGAGTGAGAGCGGCCGCGAGGTGAGTTTCTACCTGTTGAGTTCGAAATCGGGCAAAAACCGACTGCTAATGCTCTCATTTAGTGATGAAGAGTGGGTCGTGATGGGCATCTATGGGCAGTTTGACGTGCGCAATATCTCGCGCCTGACACAGATACGACCCGCCACGAAATAGCTTACAATAACCTTTTTTAAGAGCACACCGAGTGAAAAAGTTTCATTTGGTGTGCTTTTTCTGTTACTATTTTCGTATATTTGCACAACGTATAACTCTTCAAACAAGAATGAAAACAGATTTCTTGGTTATCGGTAGCGGCGCGGCTGGTCTGTCGTTCGCGCTCAAAGCTGCCGAACACGGCCACGTAACGATCGTTACAAAGGGCGAAATGGTCGAGTGTAACACCAATTACGCTCAGGGAGGTATCTGCTCCGTAACCTACGAACCCGACACCTTCGAAAAACATATTCACGACACAATGGTCTGCGGCGCAGGTATTTGCGATGCGGAGGCTGTCGATCTGGTCGTACGTCGTGCGCCCGAATTGATCGCCGATCTCATTGCGTGGGGAACACGCTTCGACCGCACGCCCGACGGACGCTTCGAGCTCAACCGCGAGGGCGGACACTCCGAGCACCGCATCCTTCACCACAAGGACCTGACGGGTGCCGAGATCGAACGAGCACTGATCGAGAGCGTGCGTAAGCACCCCAATATCACCGTTTTGGAGCACCACTTTGCAATCGACCTGCTGACCCAGCACCACTTGGGCGAGTTCGTAACGCGCCACACACGCGGCCTGGCCTGCTTCGGTGCCTATGTGCTCGATATGGATTCGGGACGCATCGAGACGATGCTCTCGCGCTTTACGGTTGTGGCGACGGGAGGTTGCGGAAACATCTATGGCACAACGACTAACCCCATTGTCGCTACGGGCGACGGTATCGCAATGTGCCACCGCGCAAAGGCGATAATTACCAATATGGAGTTCATTCAGTTCCACCCCACATCGCTCTACAATCCCGGCGAGCGACCCTCGTTCCTGATTACCGAGGCGATGCGTGGTTTCGGTGCCATCCTGCGCCTGCCCAATGGCAAGGAGTTTATGGACAAGTATCACCCGATGGGCTCGCTCGCACCGCGCGACGTGGTTGCACGCGCTATCGACCGCGAGATGAAACGCAGTGGCGACGAGTTTGTATATCTGGATGTTACGCACAAAGATGCCGACTCGATTCGCAGCCACTTCCCCAACATCTACGAGAAGTGTCTGTCGCTCGGAATCGACATCACCAAAGACTATATCCCCGTTGCTCCCGCGGCGCACTACTGCTGCGGTGGTGTGAAGGTCGATCTCAATGGTCAGACTTCGATCAAGCGTCTGTATGCTCTGGGCGAGTGTTCGTGCACGGGTCTGCACGGTGCTAACCGCTTGGCTTCTAACTCGTTGATCGAGGCGGTGGTCTATGCCGACCAGGCTGCAAAGCACGCCATCGAACGCTTCGAGCGCACCGAGATTCAGGAGGGTATTCCCGATTGGAACTTCGAGGGCACGTCGAACACCGAGGAGATGTTGCTCATCATCCAGTCGAAGCGCGAGATGCAGCAGATTATGTCGAACTACGTGGGTATCGTGCGCTCGAACCTCTACCTGAAACGCGCAATGCGTCGCTTGGAGATCCTCTGGCACGAGACCGAAGAGCTCTATAATAAGACTACTCCCAACCGCGATCTGTGCGAGTTGCGCAATATGATTGCCGTTGCCTATCTGGTTATCAAGCAGGGCCGTGATCGCAAGGAGTCGGTGGGTTGCCACTACAACGTCGATTATCCGCAGGCGTAGCCGAAGTTGCCTAACAAGGTGATTTCTGCGTTACGCTTGATCTCGAAATCCTCATTTACGCTCGGTAAACTGCGGTTTCTCGATCTTCGCAAGCCTTGAAATCCCTCTTGTTATGCAACTTCGAGGGTAACTATAATAGGAACTTGCGCGTAATAATGCCTTTCTAATGGCGCATTGTAAATAAAAAACGCTCTCCGAGAAATCGGAGAGCGTTTCTTTTTTGATTGGTTGGATGGCGAAGGGGTAGCCCTAAAACCTTAACAGTCAAAGCCTCACTGCCCCAGAAACCTCAACAGCCCTACTGCTTGTTATTGTTGCAACGCTTGATGTCCTTCACGCGCAGCTGGGTCGAAACCGTGCCGCGATAGTGATTCTCGACAATCGTGTAGCAGACATCGACAGGGCGACCACTGCGGATCCACTCGAAGTGCGTAGGCTGCTGGAAAGCAATAGCTTGCAGCGTTGTGTTGGGTTTCTGACGTTGCATCAGATCCATACGCAGGTGCTCGCACTCGGCACCAACCAGACGCGCGTCGCCGTGACTGCTTGCGCCGCGAGTGATGAACACAGGCGCAGTATTGCCCGGACCGAAGGGCTGGAAGCGATTCAGGTCGCGGCGGAATGCGGGCGTGATATCGCTGAACAGCAACTCGGCATCGATCTCAACCTGCGGAATAAGCATTTGAGGATCAATGTGTTCCTCAACATAGGCATTGAATCGACGAGTAAATTCCTCGACATTTTCGGGCTTCATCGTCAGACCTGCGGCGTACATATGACCGCCGAAGTTCTCCAACAGATCGGCGCACGACTCAACGGCCTGATAGAGGTCGAAACCGGGTACGCTACGCGCCGAGCCCGTTGCAAAGCCGTTGCTCATCGTCATCACCACCGTCGGGCGGTAGTAGGTCTCGATCAGGCGCGAAGCGACGATACCCACGATACCCTTCATCCACTTCGGATTGTAGATAACCGTACTCTTGCGGTTTTTCAGTTCGGGGTTCGACTCGATCAACTCGTGAGCCTCGATGGTTACCGAGCGGTCGATGCTCTTGCGATCCTGATTGAAGGTGTCGATCATCGAGCCGAAGTTCTCGGCCGCCTTCTCGTTGCGCTCAATCAGCAGATTCACCGCTGCGTGGCCACCCGAAGGAGCTGCATTTTCATCCTCCTCATCGACACGCATACGGCCTGCGGCATTGATACGCGGACCAATCTTAAATACAATATCGTCGATTGTGATCGTGTGCTTTTCGAGGCCACAGATCTTGATAATCGACAGCAGTCCCTTACCGGGGTTCTCGTTGAGGCGTTTGAGGCCGTAGTGTGCCAGAATTCGGTTCTCGCCCGTAAGCGGAACGATATCCGACGCGATACTCACCACAACTAAATCGAGCAATCGCTCGACCTCCGAGAACGGAATGTTGTTGCGCAGGGCATAGGCCTGCACCAATTTGAAACCGACACCGCAACCCGACAACTCCTTGAACGGATATTCGCAGTCGTGGCGTTTGGGATCGAGTACAGCGACCGCCTCCGGCAGATGGTCTGCGGGCAGGTGATGGTCGCAAATGATGTAATCGATACCCTTCTCTTTGGCATAGGCCACCTTTTCGGACGCTTTGATGCCGCAATCGAGTGTGATCACAAGGCTCACACCCTTGCTTGCTGCGTAATCTATACTCTTGATCGACACGCCGTAACCCTCGTTATAGCGGTCGGGGATATAGAAACGCAGGTTGTCGTGTCCTAACCTTCTGAGGAAGGTATAGACCAACGCAACGGCAGTCGTTCCGTCAACATCGTAGTCGCCATAAACCATAATCTTCTCATTGTTTTTGACGGCCTTTTCGATTCGCTCGACCGCGCGATCCATATCCTTCATCAGGAACGGATCGTGTAACTCTTCGAGTCGCGGATTGAAGAATCGCGATGCTTTGTCCAATGTGTCTATGCCTCTTTGTACAAGCAGGTTAGCCAGTACAGGGGAGATACCTAATCCGGTGGACAGCTCCGCTACCACCTTCGCCTCGCCCTGAGATTTGACTACCCATCTCTTCTCTAATGGCATAACGTTTAATTTTTATATATTTTAACATTCAAATTTTTCTCTAAACAGTTAATAATCTTCTCCTTCACCTCTTCGATGCTGACCTTGTGGCCCACCTCGCTCTCGATCGAACATACGCCGCGATCCGTAAAGCCGCACGGATTGATATAGGTGAAATAACGCAAATCCGTTGCGACATTGAGCGCAAAACCGTGCATCGTAACAAATCGCGACGAACGCACTCCGATTGCGCAAATCTTGCGTGGCGGGCGACCTTGCTCCTCGATCCAGACACCTGCTGCGCCCTCCATACGACCCGCTTTGATGCCATACTCGGCAACGCAATCGATCACCGATTGCTCCAACGCCGCGATGTAGTCGCGCAGTCTGATACCCAACTTTTCGAGATCGATGATCGGATAGCCGACCACCTGTCCCGGACCGTGAAATGTGATGTCGCCACCACGATCTATATGAAAGAACGTGGCTCCGATCTGACGGAGCAACTGCTCGGTGAAGAGTATATTCTCCTTGTGGCCACTCTTACCAAGCGTATATACGGGGTTGTGCTCGCACAAAAGTACGTAACCCGCATCATCGAGTGCAGCCTGCTCTTCGGTCGAACAAACCACCGTCTGCTCCGCTTCGGCAGGTGCTCCCTCGCTCTCTACAATGCCCTTGCTTGCCGCGCTTTTTCGCGCCAGCAGACCATCGAACAGTGAGCGTTGCAGCTCCCAAGCCTGTTCGTAGTCGATGAGTCCCAAATCGAGGTACTCGGCGCGTGCGGTTTTCATCTCTATTCTCGGCATTTATCCAACGCGCGTTCGGCCATATACGACGAACGTACCAACGGTGCGCTGGCCACGTAGTCGAAACCTAAACGCTCGGCTTGGGCTTTGTAGTACTCAAATTTTTCAGGTGTAATAAATTCAGCAACCGGATAGTGCTCTTCGGTGGGTTGTAGATATTGACCCAACGTAACGATCCGACATCCTACCTCGCGCAGATCGGCGAGAGTTTCAAGAACCTCATCGTCGCTTTCGCCCAATCCGACCATAATGCCGCTTTTGGCTTTCACTCCCGACTCGGCGATGTGGCGCAGCGTAGCGAGCGATGTTTCGTACTTCGCGCGCGCACGTACCAACGGCGTGATGCGGCGTGTGGTCTCGACATTGTGTCCAACCACGTCGGCACCGGCCGCCAGAACGATGTCAATCAGCTCCTTGCGTCCGTCAAAATCGGGGATCAAAAGTTCTACGGCAGTCTGTGGATTACGACGCTTGATGGCACGCACGGTCTCTGCCCAGTGCTCGGCACCGCCGTCGGGCAGGTCGTCGCGTGTAACGGATGTGATCACTGCATAGCGCAGTCCCATCAGTGCGACAGATTGAGCAACCCTTTCGGGTTCCTCAGGATCGGGAGGCAAAGCTCGCCCCGATTTGGTTGCACAGAAACGACAAGCTCTTGTACATACATCGCCCAAGATCATAAAGGTAGCCGTACGGCGGCTCCAACACTCTGCCTTATTAGGGCACATACCACTGCTACAAATTGTGTGTAGGTGGTGCTCCCTGACGATACGTGCTACATCTGCATACTCTTCGTTTCCAGTGAGTCTAATTTTCAGCCAATCGGGTTTAGTCCTCGCATTTGCCTTGTCATAGACTTTCGGCATTTTAATTTATTACTTTTCCAATTGATGCAAAAATATAAATTTTTTCAAAGAATTCCTAATAAAAGGACTGAAAGAAAACTATTTTTCTAAAAATAAGCCCTTATGAGCAGAATTTAGGTTGCGATTTTTGAAAATTGCGATGTTTTTGGCCGTTGGTTTCAGTTTTTTGGGGGGCGATCAGTTTGTTCTTAATTGTGGATTACGAATAAAAAAAGAGCCGCGCCCTTGAAGAGCGCGGCCCAATTATGAATTGTGAGTTGTTTCTCGACGTTCGGTTACTCCTCTGCGGTGCAACTACTCCTCTGCGGTGCAGCGATCGACTAAATAGACAATCGACGAGTAGGGCACGCCCGAATTGGTTGCCAAGCCGATCTCGCAGGTGCGCGAGTTCGAGTAGCCCGATGTGATACCCTTCTGCTCCACCTGCGGGCGCAACTTACGCAGTGCGTAGGCATTGACTTCGGGGAAGGTGAAGCCGCGATCGCCCGCGAAGCCGCAGCAACCGACCTCTTCGGGAACCATCGCGCTCGACGTACACATCTGGGCCAGACGCAGCAGACAATCGGTCTTGCCCATCTTGCGCATCGAGCAGGTGTAGTGCAGAGCGATCTTCTCATCTACGGGCTTGAATGTGAGGTGCTCGGCGCAGTGCTCCAAGATAAACTCGGCAGGCTCGTAGAGCTTCAAACCCTTCATTACGTTCTTCATTCGATAGAGGCAGGGGCTCTGGTCGCAGACAACGGGGTACTCGCCATTGTTCGATGCTTTGAGCAGAGCCGCCTCCAACTCGGCCGACTTCTCGTCAGCCTGCTTGGGGAAGCCCTTACTCTCCCAGATCGTACCGCAGCAGAGGTGCTCCATACGTTCGGGGTAGATCACCTCGAATCCTGCGCGACGCATCACACGCTCCATCACGCGGTGCAGCGGCTCTTTGGTCGTGTCCATTGCCGAGGTACCCATCACCTGATTGATACAGCTGGGGAAATAGACCACCTTGCGAGGATTGGCCTCATTGACCTCGCCCTGCTTGGGACCGTCGGCACCGCGCGGCATCGAGCGTGTCCAGAGAGGAATTGCGCCACCACTGAGTGTGCGCACGCCACGTGCCATTGCTCCGAAGAGCTTGCTGCCAAACAGAACGCGCAGGCCATTAACGCCCTTCAAACCGACACGTACGCCCGACGTGAGGGTCGAGAAGTTGTCGGCGGTCCATTGCGCGATTTTGTTGGTTGTTTCGGTTGCCTGTGCCTCGCGCAGGTCGTGGGTCAGGTGTCCCGTATTGATCTGTACGGGGCACGAAGTCGAACACAAACCGTCGCCGGCGCAGGTCTGCTCGCCATAATATTTGTACTCTTTGAGGTATGCTTTGAGCAGTTTGGGATTCTCGCCCGACGCACGCAGACGCGTGATCTCGCGCTGCGAAGTGATGCGCTGACGTGCCGAAAGCGTAAAGCCGCAAGTGAGGCAATTGACCTCGCAGAAACCACATTCGATACAGCGATCGACATTCTTGTTGGTCTGCGGCATCGCTTTCAGGTTCTTCATATTACACTTCGGGTCGTCGTTGAAGATAACGCCGCGATTGAGGATATTGTTCGGGTCGAACAATGCCTTCAAATCCTTCATCACCTGCCAGAGCTCCTCGCCCCATTCGTAGGCTACGTAGGGGGCGATGTTGCGACCCGTACCGTGCTCACCTTTGAGCGAACCGTCGTACTTCTCCACAACCAGACGCGCGATGTCGTGCAGGAAGCAGTCGAAGTGGTTCACACGCGAGGGGTTCGAGAAGTCCTCGTTAATGATGAAGTGGTAGTTACCCTCGATTGCGTGGCCATAGATCACGCCATCCTCATAGCCATATTCGGCGATCTTGTGTTGCAGATCGATCGTAGCATCGGGCAGTACCTCCATCGGGAATACCACATCCTCGATCAGACACGAGGTGCCCGGCTGGCGCATTGCTCCCACCGAGGGGAACACGCCCGAACGCATCTTCCAATACTTCGAGTACTCTTCGGGTTTGTCGGTAAATTCGATCGGCGCAGCCAGCTGTTCGGGGTGAATCAGCGCGGTGATAGCCGCGATCTTCTCGTCGAGTTCGGCCTTTGTGCGGGCGGTGGTCTCGATCAGCAGCGCGGTGCCATCTTCGGGCAGGGTGTGGATAAAGGCGGGAATACCCTCCATATGCTCGATCGAGCGAATTGCCAGACGGTCAAGCAGTTCGACACTGCCTACGGGCGAGCCCTTCAACTGCTGAACGGCCTCGCAAGCCGTACGCATATCGTTGAAATAGAGCATTGCGCTCGCCTTGCAGGGCATCGCTTCGAGGGTCGAGAGACGCACCAGATCGATGAATGCCAGCGTACCCTCCGAGCCGACCATCAGGTGGGTGATCACATCGAACGGATCGGTGTAATCGACCAGCGAATTCAGACCCAGACCGGTTGTGTTTTTGATGCTGTATTTCTTATGTACGCGAGCCGTAAGTGCCTCATTGTCAGCTACACGGCGGCGAATCTCCTCCAAACGAGCGAGGAATTCGGGGTGGGTGCGGCGGAACTCGTCGCGGCTGGCGGGGCTGCCCGTATCGAGCACCGTACCGTCGGCCAGCACGATACGTACCGAGTCGATGGTCTTGTAACTGTTCTCGTCGGTGCCGTTCATACCGCTGGCGTTATTTGCCACGATACCGCCGATCATTGCCGAGCGCACCGATGCGGGATCGGGACCGAGCTTGCGACCGTAGGGCGCGAGCAACTTATTCACACGCGCACCGATGATACCGGGCTGAACCTCGATGTGCTCACCCGTTTGGTCGATTTTGATACCCTCCCAATCTTTGCCCGTCAGTACCAGCACCGAGTCGGTGGCCGACTGACCCGAAAGGGCGGTACCTGCCGCGCGGAAGGTTACGGGGATCGAGAATCTGGTTGCAGCAGCCACGATTGCGCGGATCTCCTCGGTCGTGGTGGCACGCACGATAAGTTTCGGAATCAGGCGATAGAAGCTCGCATCGGTTCCGTAGGCGAAAAGACGCAGCGGATCGGTTATGAGTCGCTTGCGGTCGATCTTCGCTCGCAATAATTCGTCATAGAATGACTTGTATTGTGCGTCTAACATAAGTGTAGGTCAGTTTTTTTATTTTTTTGTTTGTTCGTTATCGGTGGTAGATTGTTTGTCTTTGCAGGGGCGAGCATATCCATCTGTCCTCGGCTACTCATCTGTCCTCGGCTACTCCTCTGCCTTCTCTGCGGTCGCGTCGGGTGCCACGCCCACAACTCTGATCTTGGCGGTCGAGCGTTCGGGCACTGCATCGATAGCGACCTCTTCGGTGGTCTGTTTGGGGCTCTGCTCGGTGGTCTGCTCCGCTGTTGTCATTTCGTTATTCTCCGTGTTCATCTCTTGCTCTGTTACCTCGTTCAACTCGATGCTGTCGCTCGGCTCCACACAGTCGATCAACTCCACGCTGTCGCTCTGTTCGACCTTCGTGGGGCGTTCGGGCAGCAACGAGTGGTAGTTGCCGAAATTGATCAGCGAGAGTGCGATCACAACCACGATCGCGGCCGAGCCGACGATGCCCAATATCTTAATTTTCATCTTGTTCTATTGTTTTGGGTTCCAATGAATTATCTATATTTTCAAGCTCCTCGATTGCCGCCGCAACAACCGTATCTACGGCGTGAATCTCGGAATAGTATCCTGCATCTTCGAGGGCGGTATTGCGGCCTACATAGGCGCGTATCTGTGCCTCCAAGAGCTTGCGCGAACGGCGAATATCGCTCCACGCGGGGCGCACACCTCGACGCGCGGCGTAGGCGACAAAGTCGTTCAAAAGCGAGCGATCTGCATCGAGCAGTGCGCGAAGATCGGCCGTTGTTTGCACCTTATTGAGTGCGTCGCGGTGGCGATCGCCATACTCGATCGTGTAGCGATAGAGGATATTGCGACCTACAACCTCGATGTAGTAGCGGGTCATATCGGTCGTATCCAGCGGGATAAAGCGGTCAGGCATAATACCACCGCCGCCATAGACCGTGCGACCTGCGGGAGTGGTGTAGCGCAACATCGTGTCGAGATGTATCGAGTCGGCCGAGAACATCTCGTTATGGGCGTAACGCTCGTAGATTTCGCGCTCGTAGCCCTTTGCATCGCCCGTCGTATAAGGCTTCTGAATCGAGCGACCCGTCGGGGTGAAATATCGAGCCGTAGTGAGTCGCAGTGCCGAGCCGTCGTCGAAGGGTATCTGCTGCTGCACCAAGCCCTTGCCGAACGAACGGCGGCCGATGATCACTCCTCGGTCATTATCTTGCAACGCACCTGCCAGAATCTCGCTCGACGATGCGCTCTCCTCGTCGATCAGCACCGCTAATGCGATGTCGGTTGCCGTACCTGCACCCGACGAGAACTGCTCGACACGCTCCTTGTGGCGATCTTCGGTATAGACGATCATTCGCTTTTCGGGCAGGAATTCGTCGGCAATCATAATTGCCTGATCGAGGAAGCCGCCCGTATTGCCACGCAGGTCGAAGATGAGCTTTGTCATACCCTCGCTACGCAACATCAGCAGCGCACGCACCACCTCGGCATACGAATTTTTGGCGAATGCCGACAGGCGGATGAAGCCGATGTCGTCGGTAATCATAAATGCCGCATCGACGCTCTTCAAAGGGATGGCATCGCGTGTAACCGTCAGATTGATAGTATCTTTGATTGTCAATCGTTCGAGCGTCAGTCGCACCTCGCTACCTCGCGGACCGCGCAACATCTTCACGATGCTGTCCTGCGGCACGCGCTGACCTGCCACTGCGCGATTGTCGATGCGCAGAATTCGATCGCCATTCTGCACACCCGCCTTCTGGCTTGGTCCCGACGGCACGACATTGAGCACGATGACCGTATCGGTAGCCATATTGAAGACCACACCGATACCGTCGAACTCGCTTTCGAGGGGCTCATTGACCGCCTGCATATCCTTCGCGGGGATATACATCGAGTGGGGGTCCAACTGCTGAACGAGCAACGGCAACACCTGCTCGGTGATCGAATCCATATTGAGCGAGTCGATATACTCGTTCTGGATCAGAGCCATCGTGCGGTTGAGTTTGTCGTATGGCGGGCGCAGGTGCGAGATCACGCGACGGAATTGCGACTCGGCCGTACTGCGACCCATCGACTGCCCGATGATCAGACCCGCAGCCAGCGCAACGGCCAACAGCAGAGGTATGAGGACCTTATTTCGTGAATTTTTGTACATTCTTGTTCGTTGTGTTACTTATTCTTGAACGTGTAGCTCAGACCGACGCTCAACAGCGTCTGTGTCTGCACTTTCAGATTCTGGGCGCGGTTGTAGTAGAGCTGGAACGAGATGTCGGTGGTGAAATACTTCGACGCTTTGAGCGAGATGGTATTCTCCCAGCGCACCGTCGGGTGGATCGGCAGCACGGGTTTGTCGGCCGCCACCTCGCCGTTGGCCTTCCACTGATCGAGAGCCGCTACATAGTCGCCATATTTGCGCACCTTGTTGTCGAGGCCGATGTTGGTCATCCAGCCGGAGAAGGTGTAGAGCGTAGTGCGATAGCGGAACCACTCGCGCTTGCCCCATTTGCGGTCGAAGTCGATCTGCACCGACGAACCGCCCTCCCATTTCGAGGTCTTGTCCTTGTTTGCCAAGCCGTACAGATAGCCATTCTCGCGCACCAACTCGCTATTGACAAATGTAGCGTTCATTGCCAACGGTGCCAAGTTGATCTTGATCGGGAAGCCCTTCTTGGGGCACGAGTAGGTCAAACCGAGCGACACATCGAAGTATGCCGGCGCGAACATCGCGCTCTTGCGGTGCTGCTGCTCCTGCTCGGTGCGCGACTTGTAGCCCGATGCAAATTGGCTACGGAACTTGATAATCGAGCTGAAATCCCAGTTCTTCGAGAACTTGATCGCGGGCTTTGTTTCGAGCAGGAACTCATCCTGATTCTTGAACCATACGCCCTTGTTATCGACCTCGCCATCTGCGCCTGCAATCTCGACCTTCATTCGGTTGTAGCCGAACTTTGCGTCGATCTTGTTATTGACCGTAAATTTGCCCTTTTTGTAGTCGTGTTTGAGCAAAACCTTTGCCAGAGCGGCAACGGCGTTATCACCGCCTGAGTTTGCGATCCACGCATCGTTGTAGGCGGTCATTGTGCCCTGAATCGACGCAGTGAATTCGAATGTGTTTCGCTCCTTGCGGATCGCCGCACGCTCGGCGCGGTAGCGAGCCTGGTTGAAATATTCGGTGCTCATCTCCGAGCGGGTTACGGTGTCTTTATGATTCACCATCTCCTTCGATGTGGGACGAGTCTTGACGTTGTCAATCGTAAATTGCGCCGAGGCACGCTCGGTCGCAGCAAGAGCCGCAATGGCAAAAATCGAGTAGAGTATCTTTTTGTTCATATTTCAAACGGTTTTCGGATAAGTAAACATTCGTACAAAGATAACCAAAAATATTGATAAAACGCGCTCCGAGGGAGATAACTTGTAAAACTTTTGGCGCGAGTGGTGGCACTTTTGCAAAATAATCGTAGCTTTGTAGTAGAGAAATCGAAAAATAGAATTCGTATGAAGTTTTTTGGAGCGCACGTAAGCGCATCGGGCGGTGTCGAAAATGCCCCCCGCAATGCTTCGGAGATCGGGGCTACGGCCTTCGCTCTCTTCACCAAAAACCAACGTCAATGGCGTTCGGCACCCCTTTCGGCTACCTCGATCGAGGCCTTCGGGCGCGAGCTTGCCGCAGCGGGAATATCACCGAAACACGTCTTGCCGCACGATAGCTACCTGATCAATCTCGGCCACCCCGAAGAGGAGGGCTTGGAGCGTTCGCGCGAGGCCTTTCTCGACGAGATGCAGCGTTGCGAGCAGCTCGGTCTTGATCGACTCAATTTTCACCCCGGCTCGCATCTGAAAAAGATCTCGACCGAGGAGTGTCTGGATCGCGTTGCCGAGTCGATCAATATCGCCCTGCGTGCCACAAAAGGGGTTACGGCCGTAATCGAAAATACGGCGGGTCAGGGCTCCAACGTGGGCTTCGCGTTTTGGCAGTTGAAACGCATAATCGACGGTGTTGAGGATAAGTCGCGCGTGGGGGTTTGTCTTGATACTTGCCACTCATTTGCAGCGGGTTACGACCTCTCGTCGGAGTTTGCTTGCGAGCGCACGTTCGAGGAGTTCGACCGCGAAGTGGGCTTTGAATATCTGCGTGGTATGCACCTCAACGATGCCCTCCGTCCGCTCGGCAGTCGCATCGACCGCCACACTCCGCTGGGGGAGGGTCAGATCGGTTGGGAGTGCTTCCGATTTATCGCCCGCGACAGCCGTTTCGACGACCTGCCGCTGATCCTCGAAACTCCCGACGAGAGCCGTTGGGCGGAGGAGATTGCTATCTTGAATAAATTTGCAAACGAATGAATATGAAACGTTTAATGTTATTAGTTGCCGCTCTTGTTGTTGCGGCATCGGCTTTGGCCCAGAGCCGCCTCGTTGAGTGTAAAATGGAGAGCAAACTGCTCGGCGCAGAGAAGGAGTATTCGATCTACCTGCCCGACGGCTACGACAAATCGGATCGCTCGTACCCCGTTCTTTACCTGCTGCACGGCGCAAACGGAACCCACACCTCGTGGCCCACTTCGGGCAACGCAAAGCGCATTATCGACGCGGTGATTAAGGAGGGTCGTTCGCTGCCGATGGTGATCGTGATGCCCGACGCTTCGGGCCAGGGCAAGGACTATAACGGTCTGAATTTCGGCTACTTCGACCAGACCAATTGGCCCTATGAGCGATTCTTTATCGAGGAGTTTATCCCCTACATCGAGAGCACTTATCGCATCAAGGCCGATCAGCGCACACGCGCCATTGCGGGTCTGTCGATGGGTGGCTATGGCACGATGTTCTACACGATGCGCCACCCCGAACTCTTCTCGTCGGCCTGCCCGATCAGCGCACGAATGAGCGGCACTCCCTACAATAAAAATCGCTCATACACAGACGAATACATCTCGACTCTCGACTCGCTGGGTGGTGTGAAGTTGGCTTTGGCATTGAGCGACGAGCAGGTTGAGGCACTGCGCAAGGTGCGCGTGAGAGTCGATTGCGGCGACGATGACTATCTGTTTGACGGCAATATCGATTTCGTTCGCGCACTGCGTTCGCATAAGATTCCGGTTGAGCTCCGCGTGCGCGACGGTGGCCACTCGTGGATCTATTGGCAGACCGCCCTGCCCGATATTCTGACCTACGTCTCGATCGGATTTATGGAGTAGCGGATTTGCAATTCAGAATTCAAGATTCAAGATTTAGAGTTCAGAATTCAAAAAGCAAAATTAGGCCACGCTCTCTGGGTGTGGCTTTTTCTTTGTCGCAAATAGTGCGCACCTTTGCAAGTTGGGGCGGTTGCCGAAGGCGAGCCCGAGAAGGCGTGTCGAAGTCTTTGATTTCGCCCATTAAAATTTGATTTTTTGCAAAAAATGTAAAAAAATCGCAAAAAATGCACCCTCGATGCAACGAAACGGGTCTATTTTGCGTCTATATATAAAAGAGTAATACCAAAACTAATCCAAGCCTATGAAACGAATACTTTTACTTTTTGCGCTCGTGTGCGCGGTCTTTGGCGCGTCGGCCCAATCGCCCGAAAGCGGCTACCGCAGTTATGTCGATTTGGGATATACGATTGCGGCTGGCTTCGATAGTCCTCAGGGTCATCTTGACCTTGCAACTTCGCACGGATATATCCATAATGGGTGTTTCTATGCGGGTGGTGGTGCAGCACTGACGTGGTTTGTGCCACAGGAGGTTGCGCTGCCCGTTTTTGGTGAGGTGCGCGGTTTTATTCCCAATAATAAGGGTTCGGTGAAACCCTATTTTGGTCTGCGAGCTGGCGTTTCGTGTGGTGTTGCTGATCTATTTGATGATGGTTGGGGCGGTGTTCCGATGGGTGTTGGTGCCTATCTCGTGCCGACGTTCGGTATAGAGGATCGCCGTTTCGACTTTTCGATGTCGTATGTTTACCAACGCAACTATGGCTACAATGTCGGTGGCGGTATAATGCTCCGTCTCGGCTACCGATTTGGTAAGTAATGATCCTTCTCGCAACGATATAAAAGAGTAATACCAAAAAACTAATCCAAGCCTATGAAACGAATACTTTTACTTTTTGCGCTCGTGTGCGCGGTCTTTGGCGCGTCGGCCCAATCGCCCGAAAGCGGCTACCGCAGTTATGTCGATTTGGGACACTCGTTTGCAACCAAAGGCGACACCTATTATTATGCCCGTAGCGAATCGCATTTTGATGTGAGCACCTCGCATGGCTATATGTTCAATAAGACGTTCTATGTTGGTGGCGGTGTGGGACTTACCTCGATGTATTCGTGGGGTTTCGAGATCTTGGCACTGCCTGTTTTTGCCGATGTGCGCGGCTATCTGCCCACCAAAGGCGTGGCAAGACCATACGTTGGATTACGTACAGGCGTATCGTGTGGCTTGACCTTGGTCATCGGTGGCCCGACAATGAGTACGGGTTTCTATCTTAATCCGTCGCTCGGCGTGGAGATTGACCGCGTTGATCTCTCGCTGTCGTATGTCAAGCAAGAGCACTGCGCATACGATATGGGCGAGGGAGTGATGTTCCGTATCGGCTACCGATTTGGTAAGTAAAATTTTATTGTTGAAAATTAGGCCACGCTCTTTGGGGCGTGGCCTAATTTTGCTTTTTGAATTCTGAACTCTAAATCTTGAATCTTGAATCGCAAATCGCAAATTGTGAATCACAAATCGCACTCCTCCCTATCGACCCCAATTCTCGCGGTCGAGACTGCGGTAGGTGATCGCCTCGGCGATATGGGCGGGTGTGATCTGCTCCTCGTCGGCGAGGTCGGCAATCGTGCGGGCAACTTTGATAATGCGGTCGTAGGCGCGGGCCGAGAGGTTCAGTCGCTCCATCGCGCGCTCCAAAAGTGTGCGGGCCGAGGCGTCTAACGGACAGTACTCGCGCAACATTCGACTATTCATCATCGCGTTGGTATGCACACCCTCAATGCCCTCAAAACGAGCCGTTTGTATCGCGCGGGCACGCACCACACGCTCGCGGATCGTAGCACTCGACTCCTCGACGCGGTCGCTCGAAAGCTCCTCCAAAGCGACGGGCGTAACCTCGATATGCATATCGATTCGGTCGAGCAGCGGCCCCGAAATGCGATTCATATATCGGAACACCGCACCCGCAGGACAGGTACACTCTTTGGTCGGGTGGTTATAGTAGCCGCAGGGGCAGGGATTCATCGATGCGATAAGCGAGAAATTGGCGGGATATTCGACGCTGTATTTTGCGCGTGAGACGGTTATCTTCTTGTCTTCCAGCGGTTGGCGCAACACTTCGAGCATATTGCGGCCAAATTCGGGCAGCTCGTCGAGGAACAGAATTCCGTTGTGCGCCAACGACGCTTCACCGGGTTGTGGCGAGGTGCCGCCACCAATCAGAGCCACCTGCGAGGTGAGGTGGTGCGGTGCGCGGAAGGGACGACGAGCCAACAGCCCGCGTTCGCTGCCGAGTTTGCCGGCAACCGAGTGTATCTTAGTGGTTTCGAGTGCCTCGTTGAGGGTCAGCGGTGGCATAATCGAGGGCATACGTCGTGCGAGCATCGTCTTGCCTGAACCGGGCGAACCGATCATAATCACGTTGTGCCCTCCTGCCGCCGCAATCTCCAACGCGCGTTTAGCCTGCGCCTGACCCTTCACGTCGGCAAAATCTTCGCTGAAACGATCTGCCTCTGTTTCAAATAGTTGCTCCACTTCGAGGTGGTAAGGTTCTATCTGCTCCTCGCCCGAAAGAAAGGCGGCAACCTCGCGCAACGAATTGACCCCGATCACCTCCAATCCCTCGACCACGGCAGCCTCCGCAGCATTCTCTTCGGGTAGGATCACGCCACGCAGTCCCTCCTTCGCCGCACGTACGGCAAGGGGCAGTGCGCCCTTAATTGCACGCACCGAGCCATCGAGCGATAACTCGCCGAGAATCATATATTTATCAAGCAGATCGCACTCGATTTGTTCGGTCGCGGCCAGCAACGCAACAGCAATCGGAAGATCAAACAGCGAGCCCTCTTTGCGCAGATCGGCAGGGGCAAGGTTGATCACGCTTTTGCGTGCGCTGATGCGGAAACCGCTATTCTCAAATGCCGCGCGGATACGCTCCTGCGACTCCTTTACGGCGTTGTCGGGCAGACCGACAATGAACAGACCCATACCGCGCGTGATGTCCGTCTCGACGGTTACAACAACTGCGTCGATTCCTACAACTGTACCGGCAAAGGTCTTGACAAACATATCGTTACGAGTTTTTATTCTATTCTCTTCGTGCCACTCTTCGCGCCGAGTGCGACGCACTTTTTGCACGCCTACGCCTTACTCGGCGCGGCAGAAAACTCCGTTAAAACGGCTCCTCGGTGAAGGGCTGCGGGGTGCTGATCGTGCCGCCCTGCAAGGGTGCGCCTGCGGGTGGGAGGTCGAATTCGCCACTGCCAATGCCCGAAGCCAAACCACCTGCCAGCTCGCCCGTCAGACCGGCCATACCGCCACTTGCCGACGGAGTCGGTGCCGAAGTGCCACCTAACGGGCCGCCTGCACCCATCGAGCTATCGGCGTAGCTGTACGTCTCGTGTGCAGTGTCGGCATCGTAGTCGAGGAAGCGTGCCTGCTCCTTGCGGAAGCGGAGATTGATCGTGCCCACCGAGCCGTTACGATGCTTGGCGAGGATAAATTCGGCCATACCCGCGGTCGATTGTCCCTGCTCGTCTTCGGTGATGCCGTAGTATTCGGGGCGGTGGATAAATGCCACAATATCAGCATCCTGCTCGATTGCACCCGACTCACGAAGGTCGCTCAACTGCGGACGTTTGTTGCCACCGCGAAGCTCGGTCTGACGGCTCAACTGCGATAGTGCGATGATCGGCACATTGAGCTCTTTGGCGATCGCTTTGAGCGTACGCGAGATCTGTGCAACCTCCTGCTCGCGGTTGCCCTTATTCTGACCCGATTCGGCTGCGGTCATCAGCTGCAAGTAGTCGATGATGATCAGCTGGATGTTGTTATGAAGTTTCAGACGGCGGGCCTTCGATCGGAACTCATAGATCGAAAGTGCCGGAGTATCATCGATATAGAGCGGTGCCATACCCAGCGGCTTGGTCGAAGATTCGAGGTGTCGCCACTGATCGGGTGTGAGCTTACCACTTTTGACTGCGGTGCCGTCGAGACCCGACTCGGCGATAATCAGTCGCTTCATCAGCTGTTCGGCACTCATTTCGAGTGAGAAGACGGCTACGGGGCGTTCGTGATCGACCGTGATGTTGCGGGCCATCGTCAGCACGAAGGCGGTTTTACCCATCGCGGGACGCGCTGCAAGAATGACCAAATCGGAGGGCTGCCAACCGAGTGTCTCGCGGTCAATGGCGACAAATCCCGACGGAACACCGCTGAAAGCCTCCTTGTTCTTACCTGCCTCCTCGATCGATTTAAGTGTCTTTGCCAGAACGCTTTTCGAGTCCTGCACCGAACGCTTGACGTGTCCCTCGGCAACGTCGAAGATCTCCTTCTCGGCAAAGCCGATCAGGTCGGTAACATCCATCGTCTCGTCGTAGGCCTGACGCTGAATCTCGGTCGCCGAGCGAATCAGCTCGCGCTGAACGTGTTTCTGCGCGATGATCTTGGCGTGGAATTCGACGTGAGCCGCCGAGCCCACCTTCTGGGTGAGTTGTGCCAGAAACGATGCACCACCCACCTCTTTGAGCAGACCCTGCGATTTGAGCTGCTCGGTAACGGTGTAGAGGTCAATCGGTTTGAGTGCGCGCGAAAGCTCCTCGATCGCCTTGTAGATTGTTCGGTGTACCGGCTCATAGAACGAGTCGGGCGAGATATATTCCTGTACGGCAATTACGCTGTCCTTGTCGAGCATAAGGGCACCGAGCACCGCCTCTTCAAGCTCTACGGCCTGCGGGGGCACGGTTCCGCCGATCTCGGTCAGCGCGTTGAAAGCCTCGCGATTCTTCTCTGTGGATGATTTGTACTCTTTTTTCGCCATTCTTCGTAGTCAATTAGAGGTGTAAAGGTATAAAAAATAGTTGGCAAATTCAAAATTCGGAATTGTCTATTTTGAATTGTGATTTGTTAATGAAAAAAGCCGCACCCTTTTCGAGTGCGGCTTTTCTATCTGTTGATAGTTGAATTTCCCGACTAAATCGAACGCTCCGACGAGGGGTTGCGGCGCAATTTACGCACCTGAATAGCAAGCAGTATGCCCGCCAAAATTGCCGAAGCGACATCGGCAATAGGCATACAATACCATACACCTTCGATACCCCAGAAGCGAGGCATAAAGATCAGCAGCGGAACGAGGAAGATCACCTGTCGCGTGATCGAGAGGGCGATTGCGCGTTGCGGTTTGCCGATGCTCTGGAAGAAGTTTGCCGCGACGATCTGGAAGCCGACAATCGGCATTGCCATCATCACGATACGCATTGCGTGTGCCGCCAATTCGATCAACTCGCGTCCCATTGGTGTCGAACTATCGGAGAAGAATCCGGCGATTACGCGCGGCAGAAATTCGGCGCAGAGGAAACCCGTTGTGGTGATTGCCACACCGCAGAAGATACCCATTTTCAGGATCTTCAATACGCGCCCGTAGAGCTTCGCACCGTAGTTGTAACCGACGATGGGCTGCATACCCTGATTCAGACCATTGACGAACATAATGAAGAGCAGTGCGATACGATTGACGATGCTGAACGCGCCGATATGCAGGTCGCCACCATACTCTTTCAGGGCGTTGTTGTTGAGCATCGAAACCAGACTCGCGCACGACTGAACAAGGAACGGAGCCATACCGATCGAGATGATTTTCAGCGTGATATCTTTGCGCAGGCGGAAGATCGAACGTCGGAAATGGAGGAAGTTTTTCGGGTTGGCGAAATGGACAAGCTCATAGATCAGAGCGGTCGTTTGAGCGATTACGGTTGCGTATGCCGAGCCTGCGATACCCCAATCGAAACCGAAGATAAACAGCGGGTCGAGCACACAATTCACCGCCACCGAGATCAACATCACAACCATCGATTTGGTCGGATAGCCCGTCGAGCGCAGTATGGCATTCAGTCCGAGGTAGAGGTGTGTAACCACATTTCCCCAGAGCAGGATCGTCATATATTCGTGTGCATAGCCGATTGTCGCCTCGCTCGCACCAAACAGAAAGAGCAGCTTGTCGAGGAACAACAGACAGCCCACCATCGTCGCCACGCCGAATATCAGGTTGAGCAATACGACGTTGCCCAGGATGCGGAATGCGGCGGCCTTATTTCCCTGTCCCAGACGGATCGAAGCCAGAGCCGAGCCACCCACGCCGACCATCGCTCCGAAGGCGGCCGTAATGCTCATAATCGGCATACAGATACCGAGCGCAGTCATTGCCAACGGGCCTACGCCCTGACCGATAAAGACGCTGTCGGTGATGTTGTAGAGTGCCGATGTAACGGTCGCAACGATCGCCGGAACTGCATATTTCGTAAGCAGTTTCACCAGATTGTCGGTACCTAACGAGAGGGGTGTGGTCTGTTGTTGCGCCATTGATTTACTCCTAACTTTCCTTTTCGGGCTGCAAAGATACCAATTTCAATCGAAAAATCTACAATTCAATCGAAAAACAGATCAAGACACAAATAAAAAACGCGCTCCCGTCGAAGGAAGCGCGTCGATTTTTTTGTGATAGTTCTTTGTGATAATCTCTTGTGATAGTTCCTTGTGAAAATCTCTTGTGAAAATTTCTTTTGAAAATTTCTCGGCTGCGAAAAAATCTTCGATGCAAGCGAGTCCTCTATGCCGAAGGTACATCGCCGGCAACGCCCTCGCAATTTTTCGCCCAGCAATCCTGTGCGCGGAGCGTCTGCTCGATAATGTCGCGTACGCAGCCATATCCGCCCTTGAACTCCGACACGTAGCGTGCCGCCTCGATAATCTCCGAAACTGCATCGGCAGGCGCAACGGGGATGCCCACCTCGCGCATACACTCCAAATCGGGAATATCGTCGCCCATAAAGATAACCTCCGAAGGATCAAGGCCTTCGTCTGCCATAAAGCGGCGCAACTCGGTAATCTTGTCGGTGCAACCGTCGATGAAACGTGTAACTTTGTAGTACTCGAAACGGCGGCGCAAAAGTTCGCCTCGTCCGCCCGTAATGACGCAGACCTTGAAGCCCATACGGTGGGCATAGACTATTGCATAGCTATCTTTGGCGTAGAATCTGCGCATAAAATCGCCATTGGGCAACGGCATAATGCCGCCATCGGTAAATACGCCATCAACATCAAATACGAATGCCTTTACGCGCGCAATATCCTCTTTGAAATTTCCCATTTTATTTAAGCCTTATTTTGTTATTATCTGTTTTCGAATGTGTTGTTTGAAGGGTGATCTATTCGGGCGATTCGAGCTGTTCGGGAAGGATCTCCAAATCGCGGCCAATCTCGATAAATGGCTGATTCATCGACGAATGAACCGCATCGTCCTTAATCGCATCGAGTAGCTGGCTCACGAGTCGCACCTGCTCGCTCTCGAAGATGTCGATGCTCTCCTCGCCGTGCGTCTCGACCGCCGTAATCACGTCGTAGAGCGTAACCTGATGCACATCTTTGGCGGGTGCGTAGTAGGCCGCCTTATCGTTTTCGTCGCCCTTAACTTGCAGGATCAGCCCCGCCTGTTCGAGTTCGAAGATCACATCGCGCACGATACGTACGGGCAGTCGCAGCACGTGGCTCACCTGCTCCGACGATATCGGTCCGCGCTCCGAGGAGAAGGCTCGCACGATGACCAACATCGTGGCCAAGAGCACCTTACGACGATTGTCGTGGCTGATATGGAGTGACTCGCGCTCCTGCTCGAACTTCGAAACATTTTGGTATGCAAATGCCAGCTCGCCGCCGAAAAGCACTATCTGCCAGCTGGTTTGCAGCCAGATGAGGAACAACGGCAGGGCGGCAAAACTGCCATAGATAGCGTTGTAGCCACTCATCCACGTTTGCAGATAGACATATAACCATTGGAAGAGCAGGAATACCACGCCGCTGACAAATGCTGCCGTTGCCGCGCTCGAAAAGCGCACTTTGGTATTTGGCAGCACGATATAGACGAAGGTGAACATCATCCATATCAGCAGGAGCGAAACGGCATTTGACCAGATGTGGTAGAATGTCGATTCGGCGATATTAAGCCACTGATCGAGGTAGTGTGCAACGGCATTCGAGGCGATCCACAGCACAGGAACCACCACAACCACAGTGATATAGTCGCTAAATTGTCGGGCGAATCCGCGTGAGCGTTTCACCTCCCAGATGTTGTTGAATGCCGACTCGACCGACGAAAATACCTGCATCACCGCCCAGAACAGTGCCAGCACACTGAACGTAGCGAGCAGACCTCCGCGCGTACGTGCGAGGGCATTGTTTGCAAAGCCGACCACGTAGTTGATAAATTCGGGGAATTGCGGCAGTGCCTCGTGCAGCTCGCGCGTAAGATTCTCGGCCATACCGAAGCCCTTCATCACTGCAAAGATCAGCGCAGCTAACGGCACGATCGACATCAGCGTATAGAATGTGAGTGATGCCGAGCGCATCAACGTATTGTGCTCGATCACGCCACGTGCCGTATAGTAGAGTAATTTATACTGCTTCAAAATCCAGCGCAGAAATCGATTTTCGACCTCTTCCGGACGCAGTTGGAATACTCCGTCGGTCAGGAAATGTATTACTCGTTTCAACATTGTATCTCTTATAACTCTTTGATTTCCAAACACCAAACATCGCCTCCGCACTCGGTGAAGGCAAACATCCGATCGCCACCCTCTTTCACTCCTAAACGGCGACAGATCTCCGTCGAGGAGAGTGCCAAATCGCGTTTGAGAGCCGTAATGCGATCTATCGAACGGCGTGCCAATTCGCGTTTTAACTGCTTGGGCGAGAAGGGCAAAGCCTGCACAATCTCATACGTGCGCGCCAACGTCGCACCTTCGGGACACTGCTCCGCGAGATAGAATCCGTCGGGCATGCAGGCCTCGGCATCGGGTGCCACTTCGGCGAAGTAGGTCGAGGTCAGTCGCGCCTTGCGCAGAGCCACATCTGCCGACAGCAGATAGTGTGCCGAACGCGGGTCGCGTGCCATTCGCGGTGCAACCAAACGGTCGCTCCCGACGCTGAATGAGCCGTAGCCTAACGCAGTGGCTGTCAATGTATTATATTCGTTGCCGCGTTGCCATTCGGCAATCACCTCCTTGCACTCTCCCGCCAACGAAACCACCTCCACGCGACTCCCCGCGCCGAAGATTCGCTCGGCCTCGGCAACATCGAAGAGGGGCGAATTTTTTATTACAATATGCGGTGCAAGTTGCTGTAATCGAGGCAACATAGCCCCCACGTCGGGCGAACAACACTCGATGAGCACCTGTCGGCGACCATCGCTCGAACGGCGGTCGGGATCGGCATAGATCATATCGAACGGAGTCTGCTCCGATGCCACAACCTCCTCGGCCGAGGAGCATCGTACCTCGATGTTTGTCGCTCCGAGGCGGCGGAAATTTTCGCGTGCAATCTCGGCCAGCACCTCGTCGCGTTCGACGGTAACGACCCTCTCAAAACGTTTCGAAAGGTAGAACGTATCGACTCCGAGCCCGCACGTAAGATCCAGACAACGAGTACCTTTGCCCTGCTTGTGCGCGGCGGTCTCCTCGCTCGACGACTGCTCGAAGGCGCGTTGCGGAATGATGCATCGCGCAGCGAAATATGACGGCAATTTTTTGCGTGCGCGTTGCAGATATTTCACCTCCGAAGCGACTGTCGCGGCGTGGGGGAGCTTGCGATCGAGGGCAATGCGCAACGGATCACGATCGATATTCTCCTCGATCGCCCGCCGAACATCCTCCTGCATCAATATTTCAAGCTCCTCGTGGGTCATCCTTTTTATGATTGGTTTAGCCTTTTTATAGTTCGTGCCGTTGTTCGTGCCGTTGTTCGCGCCGTTCGCGCCACCGTTACATACGACGTTTGAATTGGTGCTTTTGCAAAGATAACGATTTTTTTCGGGCGACATAGCGAATTAGCTCGGTTATGGCTATCGCAACGCCATAAAAAATCGGAATTGCCCACCAATCGACCTGAAAATCGATCGCGGCACCCCTCATTTCGGCTGCCACCGCCACCGAGCGATTCATCATCTCGGCCGATGCGCCCGCCACCTTTGCCGCCCAAGTCCAACTCGCAGGCAGGAATATCGCCGCCAGCGAAAAGGCGATAACGCCGTAAGCCAACAAAATTACCAACGGATTCAACGCCACGCCGATCAGCGACACGCGCCCAAACCAAAACGACATCAGCGGCATCGTCGCAAGGCTCGCTGCCATACCGACTATAATTGTGGTTATCAGGAAATTAAGTACGCTTGATCGGGTACGCATCGCCCGTTGCAGGGGCACAGCCCAATAGAGTATCGCCGCAACGGCCGCGAACGAAAATTGAAAACTCACATCGCACCACAGCGACGGCTCAATGGCCAACATCACCATCGCCACTGCTGCCAAAATATTGCCCGACCGATAGCTGCCACCGATCGAGTGCGATAGTTGTAATGCGCTGAACATCAGCGTTGCACGTACTACGCTCACCGCCATTCCCGTCGCGGCGGCAAAGAGCCATACCGCCACCAGAACGACAACGTCGAGCAGGCGATGACC
Source organism: Alistipes sp. (assembly GCA_045605245.1). Taxonomy (GTDB): domain Bacteria; phylum Bacteroidota; class Bacteroidia; order Bacteroidales; family Rikenellaceae; genus Alistipes. Next base: position 29,052 of record JAZUPN010000090.1, read on the forward strand.
CCTCTCGAAGAGCACCACCCAGCGCAGTAGCAGATTTGCCAACATCAGTATAATCGCCACGTGCAGGCCCGACACTGCGAGCAGGTGCGCCGCGCCACTTCGGGCATAGCTCTCGCGCAGGGCTGCCGACATTTCGCTACGGCGACCTGTGGTCATTGCGGCGCAGAGGGCGAGTTGGTCGCCTTCGAGAGCTGTTGAGCAAAGTTTTTGAAAGACAATCTGTTGCAGACGTAGAGAGGCGTTGCGCAGCGATGACGTTCTGCCCAGCGCGACACTCGGAGTCGCCCTGCCGATCGATATTCGGCCGATATAT
>JAZUPN010000091.1:0-23784 GCA_045605245.1 Alistipes sp.
ATAAACCGCCTCCGAGAGCGTTCCTGCGCTGATTCCACGAGCGTAGGTATGCTGGTTGTAGTAGGTCTGGAAACCATACTCCTCAAACATCTTCTGATAGTAGGGCGGATTGTAGGGGTTGGCGTAGAGCGGTTGGTGCTCGAAACCATTGACGAGCAGACCCCACCATTGGTCGCGCGAGGCAAAGTTGATCGGGCCATCCATCGCCTCCATACCATTCTCGGCGAGCCACTCGCGGGCAGCATCGAAGAGAGCGAAGGCCAACGCTTTATCGTCGATTGCCTCGAAGAAACCGCAACCACCCGTCGGCTGCTCATTGTCGAGCATTGCAGTTCGGCGGTTGAAGAATGCGGCGATACGACCTACGCACACACCCTTCTCGTCGAAGGCCAGCCAACGACGCGCCTCGCCATCGTTGAACGAATCGTTACGTGCGGGGTCGAACACCGAACGAATATCGTCATCGAACGGGCAGACCCACTGCGGAGTAGCTTTGTACAATCGTTTGGGCAGGTTGATAAACTCGCGCTCATCGCGTGGCGAGCTAACTACCTTCAAAGTATAGTTCATAATTATCGCTTTATTTTTCTCTTTTTACAAAATAACACCCTCATTAGTTAATTTATGTTCAATATTACTCCATTCTCTATTCAAATGAGAAGAAACATCATTAACTAATTTTTCGACAACATCAACATCAATAAGACTAAAAACAGATCTCGTATTACTCTTGCGCAACACATAGATCTGGTCTATACGAGAGTAAGCAGGATCAACCCTTAAATCAACTTCATAAGTCTCTGTTACAATAAAAAATTTAGAATAAGGATTACCTGTTTTAATTTTTTCAGCAGTTGCAATAGAACCCTCCAACATCGTTTTATCCAAATATGTTTTTGCCTCTATTGCCACTACTGGCAAAACTACCTTTTGCTCTACATCATTAATCTGCAAAGATAATTCTCTATATATTGCAAAATCTTGGTCCTTCATATTTACTCCAATTCTTGGCGCATCTACAAACTCCTTAACATTTTGGGCATAAAAGTACATATTGGTATATGATTTTGAGCTTCCACATTGCAGGACCTGCTCACTATCTTCAATCCTATCACGGACTTGCTGCAATAATCCGTCAAATAAAATAACGAGAAATTCTTCTAGAATTGTTGAACGGAACTTGCTTTGAGATGTAAATACATTATCCCAGTTATTGTTTCGGATAAAACCATAATAACCATTTAATAGTTCTACTCTTCTTGCAATAGCATTATGATCATAACCTTGAATTGCAGATATAGCATTTATATATCTTACATATTCAGGTTCTATCTTCTCTAATGCCGTCTTTTGAGCAGGCGTCAAATTCGTCTTGCGTTGTTTCGCTCTTATATTACTAGCGTGAACGTAAGTCTTTGGGTGGGCTTCTAAAACAGAATCAATATTAGTAAATGCCATAGCTATTTATTTTTTAGGATTTGTAGTACTTCTTTTGCAATAGCATAAGCCAATAAAGGAGGTACGGCATTCCCTATCTGCTGATACTGACTCAAACCTTTCTCCCAACTCATTTTTGTTCTCATCCCTTCAAAAACGAAATCATCAGGGAAGCTCTGCAATCTAGCACCTTCGCGTGCTGTAAAGTTTCTATTCCTAAAAGGATGTATAAAATTACTTTGGAAAGATGCCGCAATTGTTGGTGCAGGTTTATCCCCAAAAACTCGTTGGTTATTTTGCGAAAATTTTATATTCGATTTTTCAGTAGGAGCTCCTCTTTTAACCGCCCCGTGAGTATCCCATACGTCAACAAGTGATTGGCCTTGCTTAATTGCCTTAAAGCGAGCCACCAATCTTGGAGTATGCTTCATTGCTATATGATTATAGAGTCGTTTTGACCCTCTCCTCATTAATGCTTGATATTCATTTTGAGGCTGTTCGGCATATAACATACCATCACAGCCTTCTCCCGCCTCTATTTGTGGCAAATCCATTATCGCATCTGCAACAGAAATAGCAGGCGTCGCATATGGAGGAGGAAAAGATGGAGCCTTATCCAAATCTTTTCTAACGCCCATTATGATTACTCGTTCTCGACATTGCGGGACCCCATAATCGCTAGCTTTCAAGATTTTATAATCCACATTATAGCCCTGACCTGCTTTTGAAAAGCAATCGACAATCGTTTTAATTACTTGGCCATTCTTCATTGACAACAGGCCTTTTACATTCTCCATTATAAAGACCTTCGGGCTATAACAATCAATAATTCTAACATAATGATAGAATAATTGATTGCGTGGATCATCATCAACCTTATTGCGATTTTTATTTGCCAAGCTAAATCCTTGACAAGGTGGGCCACCAAGAATCACATCTACCGATTTATCTCCAATAATAACATCTATTTGATCTTTGGTTAGCGTTGCTATATCTTGACAAATAAAAGGGACATCAGGGAAATTTCGAGCAAATGTTTTTTGACAATTTTCATCTATATCTGTTGCAAGAATTGATGTAAAGCCTGCCATTTGGAAGCCTAAACTTAAACCACCACAACCAGCAAACAGATCTAACGTATTTATATTTGGAGTTATAGTCATATCAAACTAGCTCTATTTAACGAAAAAACCGAAAAATATTATAGCAAATATACACAATATTTTTTACTTTTGTCTGTATAGATGCGATTAATATATGAACAATACGATTAATTCGACCTCGCAGCTCGATGCGACCTGCTCGGTGCCTTTCCGTTTTATGCGCCACCGAATTCACAAAATCCTGCTCGTTTGTTGCAGCTACGACGGCTATATTCTCGAAGAAGACGGCCACATCGAGGCACAGATCAATCAGGAGTATATGGACCTCAATATGAGTAATCCGCCGTCGCTGACGCGCGTAAGCTCTACGGCCGAGGCCCTCGAACGATTGGAGACGGAGGGCGGTTTCGACTTTATTCTGACGATGTACAATGTGGGCGAGCCCGATGTCTTCGCCTTCTCTCGCATCGTCAAGGAGCGTTATCCGAAGGTGCCCGTTGTGCTGCTGACCAGCTTCTCGAAGGATATCTATCGCCGTATCGAGGAGCAGGATCGCACGGCTCTCGACTATATCTTCTGCTGGCACGGCAACGCCGACCTGATTATCGCCATCATCAAGCTGATCGAGGATCGAATGAATGCCGACAAGGATATCTTGGAGGGTGGTGTGCAGTCGATCCTGCTGGTCGAGGACTCGATCCGTTACTACTCGACCTATCTGCCCGCGATCTACAAGCTTGTGTTGTTGCAAAATAGTGAGTTCCTGAAAGATGCCTACAACGAGCAGCAGCAGATTCTCCGTAAGCGCGCCCGCCCGAAGATCCTTTTAGCGACAAATTACGAGGACGCGGTACGCCTCTATCAACGATACAAGAATAACCTGCTCGGTGTGATTTCGGACATCGGGTTCCCGCTGCGCCCGACCGATAAGAGCAGCGACGAGCGCAAGGATGCAGGCATCGAACTTTCGCGCCTGATTCGCGCCGATAATCCGCTGATGCCCATTCTGTTGCAGTCGTCGGAGGAGTGCTTCCGTGCCGATGCCGAGTGGCTCGACGTTGGCTTTATCCACAAAAATTCAAAGAATCTACACGAGGAGCTTGCCGACTACATCGGCCGCGAATTTGCCTTTGGCGACTTCATCTTCAAAGACCCCGTTAATGGCACATTCATCGGTCGCGCGAAGGACCTGCGCGATATGCAGAAGTTGATCGCCTCGATTCCCGATTCCGTGTTCGAATACCACACCTCGCAAAACCACCTCTCGAAGTGGCTCTATGCGCGCGGTCTGTTCCCGTTGGCAGCGGCAATTCGCGCCCTCGACCGCGCCCATTTCGAGTCGATCGAGGAGCACCGACATAAGCTCGTTGCGCTGATACGCGACTACCGAACAATGCTCGGTCAGGGAGTGGTGGCACGTTTCGATCCCGATTCTTACAGCAGTGCAATCGGCTTTGCCCGCTTGGGCGAGGGTTCGCTTGGCGGCAAGGCGCGTGGCTTGGCCTTCATCAACAGTATGTTGCAGAAATATCACGAGTACAATAAGTACGACGATATCCGAATTATGATCCCGCGCACGATCGTAATCGCAACGGACTATTTCGACCGCTTCATCAAGGAGAACGAGTTGCAATATGTCATTACGTCGGATATGAGCGACGAGGAACTGCTCTCGGAGTTCGTGGCGGCACGTCTGCCCGAACAGCTCATCGCCGAACTGCGTGCATATCTTGCGACGGTCAATTATCCGTTGGCCGTTCGTTCGTCATCGAAACTCGAAGACTCGCATTATCAACCCTTTGCGGGCATATATTCGACATATATGATCCCCAACACCGAGGATAAGAGCCAGATGTTGCGACTGTTGAGCAAAGCGATCAAGAGTGTCTATGCCTCGGTCTATTTCGCCGCCAGCCGCGCCTACATCGCCACCTCGTCGAATCTGTTGAGCGAAGAGAAGATGGCTGTTATCGTGCAGCAGGTATGCGGCACGTTGGAGGATGGTTACTTCTTCCCGACATTGTCGGGCGTGGCCCGCTCGATCAACCACTACCCCATAGGCGACGAACGCGCCGAGGAGGGCATCGTCAATATCGCTCTCGGCCTGGGCAAGATGGTTGTCGAAGGAGGTCAGACGCTCCGTTTCTCGCCCCGCTACCCGCAGAAGGCGTTGCAGACTTCGACCCTCGAACTGACTCTGCGCGACACGCAGCGCGAGTTCTACGCCCTCGATATGCGACCCTCGTCGTTCCACATTTCGAGCGATGACTCGGTCAATTTAGCACGTCTTTCGGTTACCAATCACTCGTCGATGCGTAACGTATTGCACGCCGCTTCGACGTGGAATATGCTCGAAAACACCCTCTCGGAGTCGCCCTACGACAAGGGTCGTAAATTGATCACCTTCAATCGAATATTGAAATATGGGTCGTTCCCGTTGGCGCAGATTATCCGCAATCTGCTCGAAATGGGCGAGCAGGAGATGCGTTGTCCCGTTGAGATGGAATTTGCGGTCAATCTGGATGTAAAGTCGGGGCAGAAAAAGATCTTTAACTTCCTCCAAATTCGCCCGATCATCTCGACCAACGACGACATCTCGACCACGTGGGACGAGCACAGCGGCGACGATGCACTGATCTACGCCGAGCGCGCGCTGGGCGTTGGCGCGATGCACGACATCTCGGACATCGTCTATGTCAAGCCGCAGGCCTTCGACAACCTGCGCACCGAAGAGATCGCCACCGAACTGCTTGCACTCAACAACCGTATGCGCGATGAGCAGCGCGGTTACGTGCTTGTCGGGCCGGGACGTTGGGGTTCGAGCGACCCCTTCTTGGGCATTCCGGTTAAGTGGTCGCATATCTCCGAGGCGAGGGTTATTGTCGAGTGCGGCCTGCCCAATTTCCGCGTCGAGCCGAGTCAGGGAACGCACTTCTTCCAGAATGTTACCTCGCTCGGAATCGGCTACCTGACGATCAATCCCTGCGACGGCGACGGAGTCTTCGATGTCGATCGACTCAATGCGATGGAGGCGGTCGAAGAGGGCGAATTCCTGCGCCGAGTACATTTCGAAGAGCCGCTTACGGTCTATATCGATGGCCGAAACAACCGAGGAGTTGTCAAAACGGCAAAATAATTTCGAAAAATCGACTCGACGAGTTACAATGTATAAGAAAATTTATTAGCTTTGTAGATAGATTAAAATCGCACAAGCGACAACAGACAGAAAAAACAGACATACAATCATAAACCTAAAAACATTTTAACTATGAATGTAAACAATCTTATGGCGGAACTCGAACGCCGTCATCCGGGTGAGAAAGAGTATCTTCAAGCAGTACGCGAGGTACTGATGACCGTAGAGGAGGTATATAACCAGCACCCCGAATTCGAGGCAAATCGCATTGCAGAGCGTATCGTTGAACCCGATCGTCAGTTCACCTTCAAGGTAACTTGGGTTGATGATAAGGGCGACGTGCAGGTTAATACCGGCTACCGTATCCAGTTCAATAACGCTATCGGTCCCTACAAGGGCGGTCTGCGTTTCCACCCCAGCGTGAATCCTTCGATTTTGAAGTTCCTCGGTTTCGAGCAGATCTTCAAGAACGCTCTGACCACTCTGCCTATGGGCGGTGCAAAGGGTGGTTCGGACTTCAACCCCAAGGGCAAGTCGGCAGGTGAGGTTATGCGCTTCTGCCAGGCATTTATGACCGAGTTGTGGCGACACATCGGTCCTGAGACCGACGTTCCCGCAGGTGATATCGGCGTAGGTGGCCGCGAGATCGGTTATCTGTACGGTATGTACCGCAAGTTGGCTCGCGAGAATACGGGCGTATTGACCGGTAAGGGTATGACCTATGGCGGTTCGCTGATCCGTCCCGAAGCTACCGGTTTCGGTGCAGTATATTTCCTGCGTCAGATGTTGGAGACCGCAGGCGACTCGATCAAGGGTAAGGTTATCAGCATTTCGGGCTTCGGTAACGTAGCTTGGGGCGTTGCTACCAAGGCTACCGAGCTGGGTGCAAAGGTTGTAACCATTTCGGGTCCCGACGGTTACATCTACGATCCCGCAGGTCTGAACGAGGAGAAGATCGCTTATATGTTGGAGCTCCGCGCTTCGAACAACGACGTTGTTGCTCCTTACGCAGAGAAGTTCGCAGGTTCGACCTTCTTCGCAGGCCGCAAGCCTTGGGAGCAGAAGGTTGATATCGCAATGCCTTGCGCTACGCAGAACGAGCTGAATGGCGACGATGCAAAGGCTCTGGTTGCAAATGGCGTACAGATGGTTGCCGAGGTATCGAATATGGGTTGTACCCCTGAGGCTATCGAGACCTTCTTGGAGGCTAAAATCCCCTACGGTCCCGGTAAGGCTGTAAATGCTGGTGGCGTTGCAACTTCGGGCTTGGAGATGACCCAGAATGCACAGAAGCTCGGCTGGACCGCAGCAGAGGTTGATGCGAAGTTGTTGCAGATTATGTCGTCGATCCACACCGCTTGCTTGGAGTATGGTCGTGAGGGCGAGTATATCAACTATATGAAGGGTGCAAACATCGCAGGCTTTATGAAGGTTGCCAAGTCGATGGTTGAGCAGGGTATTCTGTAATCCGACTCCTTCAACACAAACAAAGACCGCTTCCCGCAAGGGAGGCGGTTTTTTGTTTGAGCGAAAATTTTGAATCTTGCATTATAATTCTCTATCTTTGCAAAAAGAAACCTCAAAAAAGCGATAAAACAATGAGACAACTCAAATTGATACTTTTAGCCGTAGCGGCTATGTTGGCGACAGCGTGCGACAATGATCCCGAACCCGTTCCGACCGAGACCATTACTTTTTCGAATGTGATGCTGCTCAACGACGGCTACCAATCGTCGACGAGCTACACCGAGGGTCCCTGGGACTTCATCAATAATCAAGACGAATATTCGTGGCACGGCTTTGCCTTCTCGACCCTCAACGACACAGAGACTCCCGGTTTCGAGAATGAGTTCAGCATCTTCTCGCAGAGCACACCTTCGACCTTTGCGATTGCCTACTATCAGGCCTACCTGAATACCCCCGTAACCTTCCGCGTCAATGACGGTCAGGTGCGCAAACTGCAAACGGTCGATGTCTGCAACACGACATATACCGCATTGGCCATCCGCAACGGTTCGAACTTCTCGCGCAAATTCACATCGGGCGATTGGTACAAGGTGGTCTTTAAGGGCTACGACGTATATGATCAGGTAAGCGGTGTGGTCGAGTTCTACGCAGCCGACTTCCGCAATGGCAAGTCGTACATCTGCTCGGAATGGACCAAGATCGATCTCTCGTCGCTCGGCGCAGTATCGAAGGTCGAGATCACGATGGATTCGAGCGATACGGGCGAGTGGGGCATCAACACCCCCTGCTACATCGGCCTCGACAATCTGGTCTATGTAAAGTAACGAGCACTGCTCACGAGGGGTAGAATCGACCTTATTGTGTTCTACAAGTCGGCTGGGCAGGTATAAAATCAGCTCATATTGATAGTTAGAGTCTGGCAATAGTTGTCAGGCTCTTTTTTATTCGTATCTTTGCGCCGAAAACCAAACAAAGCAAAACAACAATGCCCCAAATCACAATCTATACCGATGGCTCGTCGCTCGGCAATCCGGGTGCGGGAGGTTATGGCGTTGTGATGATCGCACCGCCCTACCGCAAGGAGTTGAGCGCAGGCTACCGTCTGACGACCAACAACCGTATGGAGCTTTTGGCCGTTATCGTCGCGCTCGAAACATTGCGCTTCGAGGGTAGCGATGTGGTGATCTACTCCGACTCGCGCTACGTGGTCGATGCGGTAAGCAAGGGCTGGGTCTTCGGTTGGGAGCGCAAGGGCTTTGCGGGCAAGAAGAATCCCGATCTGTGGCGACGCTTCTTGGCGATCTATCGCCGTCATCATGTGCGATTCGTATGGGTGAAGGGGCACGCCGAGACGGTCGAGAACAATCGTTGCGATCAGCTGGCCGTAGCCGCTGCAAATGGCGCGACACTACTCGAAGATGTCGGCTACCAGCCCGAATAGTGAGCGAATGTATAAACTTAAATATCTATGGCATATTTATACCTCTTAATCTGCTTGGCAGTAATCGTATTCAGCGCCGATTGGCTTGTTGCGGGCGCGGTAACGATCGCCAAGCGTTTCAAAATCTCGGACTTCGTTATCGGAGCAGTTATCATAGGTGTGGGCACCTCGTTCCCCGAATTGGTAGTTTCGAGCATCGGAGCTTTTGAGGGCAACTCGGATATCGCAATTGGTAACGTGATTGGCTCAAATATCTTCAATGTATTTGGTATCCTCAGTCTGACCGCACTCATAATGCCCGTAGCCGTATCGAAGGAGAACAAGCGTTTCGACCTGCCGTTCTGCATCGGCGTATCGGCACTGACGCTGTTGCTCGTCTTCAATCTCTTTATGGGCAGCGAGGCGAAGATCGACCGCATCGACAGCGCAATTCTGCTGCTCTGCTTCGCTCTGTTCTTGTGGAACTCATTGCGCGGCAATAAGAAGGAAGAGGAGGTAGCCACCGAGGAGGTAATCTCCAATAAGCAGTTGGCAATCGGTATCGGCAAAGTGGTTATCGGTTTGGGGGCACTGATTATGGCAAGCCGTTTCTTCCTCGACAACGCCATCAAGATCGCCGAGGCGTGGGGTGTGAATGAGGCATTTATCGCCATCACATTGGTCGCTTGCGGCACCTCGCTGCCAGAGTTGGCGGCATCACTCGTGGCGGCAACAAAGAAGAATACACAGCTGGCACTGGGAAATATCATCGGCTCGAATATCTTCAACCTCACGTTGATCCTCGGTGTTGGTGCGCAGATCACTCCGCTCACCACTTCGGGTATCACCTTTGTTGATTATGCAGTGATGATCTTCGCCGCTATCATACCGTTAGTACTCGGCATCAAGGGCAAGTTGAACCGCTGGGCAGGAGCCTTGATGTTCCTCTGTTTTGTGGGCTACAACTTCTATCTGATCTCATCGCAGATGGGTTAAGAGATTCTATATTCACACAAAGAGCCGTGTCTTTTCAAGACACGGCTCTTTGTGTTACGTAGTCAAAGGTACGGATTACATCATACCGCCCATACCGCCTGCGGGCATTGCGGGCATAGGATTGTTCTCCTTCTTCTCTGCCAACACGCACTCGGTGGTGAGGAACATCGAAGCGATCGATGCTGCATTCTCCAACGCTACGCGCGACACCTTGGTCGGGTCGATGATACCTGCTGCGAGCATATCCTCGTAGCGGTCGTCGCGAGCGTTGTAACCAAAGGCACCCTCGCCCTCCTTAACCTTATTGACAACGACCGAGCCCTCGCCGCCTGCATTTGCAACGATCTGGCGCAGAGGCTCCTCGATAGCACGCTTAACGATATTGATACCGGTGGTCTGGTCCTCGTTTGCGCCTTTGAGATTCTCCAAAGCAGCCGTTGCGCGGATGTATGCAACACCGCCACCCGGAACGATACCCTCCTCAACCGCAGCACGTGTTGCAGCCAGAGCGTCATCAACGCGGTCCTTCTTCTCCTTCATCTCAACCTCGGTTGCCGCACCAACGTAGAGAACCGCAACGCCACCGGCCAACTTGGCCAGACGCTGCTGCAACTTCTCCTTGTCGTAGTCCGAAGTCGAGATCTCGATAGCGGCGCGAATCGACGCCACACGAGCCTCGATAGCCTCCTTCGCACCGTCGCCATTTACGATGGTGGTGTTCTCCTTGTTCAGGGTTACCTTCTCGGCCGTACCGAGCATATCGATTGTAGCGTCCTCGATCTTCATACCCTTGTCGGTCGAGATAACCATACCGCCCGTCAGGATTGCGATATCCTCCAACATCTCCTTACGACGGTCGCCGAAGCCCGGAGCCTTGCAAGCTGCAACCTTCAACGAGCCGCGCAGACGATTTACAACCAATGCCGACAGAGCATCGCCATCGACATCCTCGGCAACGATCAGCAGTCCGCGACCGCTCTGTGCAACGGGCTCCAAAATGCCCATCAACTCCTTCATTGTCGAGATCTTCTTGTCAGTTACCAGAATGAAGGGCTTGTCCAACTCCGCGAGCATCTTCTCGGTATCGGTGATGAAGTAGGGCGAGATGTAGCCACGATCGAACTGCATACCCTCAACAACCTCAACGTGGGTCTCGGTACCTTTGGCCTCCTCGACGGTGATTACACCCTCCTTATTGACCTTGCTCATCGCCTCGGCGATCAGCTTACCGATGTTTGCGTCGTTGTTAGCCGAGATGGTTGCCACCTGCTCAATCTTGGCGATGTCCTGACCAACGGCCTGGCTCTGCTCTTTGAGCGACTCAACAACCACAGCAACAGCCTTGTCGATACCGCGCTTCAAATCCATCGGATTTGCACCTGCGGTTACATTCTTCAAACCTACACCGATAATAGCCTGCGCCAGAACGGTTGCGGTTGTGGTACCATCACCTGCGTCGTCGTTGGTCTTCGAAGCAACCTCCTTAACCATCTGCGCTCCCATATTTGCGAAAGCATCTTCGAGTTCAACCTCCTTTGCAACCGAAACACCGTCCTTGGTTACCTGCGGAGCACCGAACTTCTTGTCGATGATTACGTTACGACCTTTGGGGCCGAGCGTTACCTTCACTGCATTGCTCAGCGCATCGACACCCTCTTTGAGCAGTTCGCGCGCCTCAACGTTATATTTAATCTCTTTTGCCATAGCTTTTCAAAGAATTTAATCGATTTAGATAATAGCCAGAATATCGCTCTGACGCATAATCAGATAGCTTTCGCCCTCAACCTGAATCTCGGTGCCTGCATACTTGCCATAAAGCACCTGGTCGCCTACGCTGACCTCCATCTTCACCTCTGCGGTACCGGGACCTACGGCCACTACTTTACCTGCGAGGGGCTTCTCTTTTGCTGTGTCGGGGATATACAAACCACCGGCGGTCTTCTCCTCTGCCTGATTGGGCAGGATGAGAACTCTGTCTGATAACGGTTTTACATTCATTGTTGTTTCTATTTTTAGATTTTTGTTAGTTTTCTACTCTTCTGTCTGCGCTCTTATGCAACGCGACGTGTGCTTTTGCGAGCCGCCTATATCTATATCAATCGGTATGCCAAACCCCGTTTGACACAATTTTATGCCAAAATGCGCCGCTACGTCCGTGCGCAGTCTGCCACTTTGTCATACACGCGCCCTATCGTCGGCCACCCTTCTTGCCACCCTTCGAGGGTTTCGAGGGCTTTGCTCCGCGCTGCGGCTTCGAACCTTTGGTTCGACCTCCGTGTCGCTCTGCACCCCAGCTGTTACCTCCGCGCTCGAAGTAACTCCAATCGAATGTGTCGTTGCTACGCTCCGTAGTGCGCTGGGGGCGAGGGGCGGAGTTGCGCTTCGGGCGTTCGGTCTGCTCACGTACAGCCTGTTCTCGCTCCGCTGCAAATGCCTCTGCGGCAGCTCGCTCGGCCGGTGTGCGCTCTTCGCGTGTCGAACGCACCTCGCGCACAGCTCTTTCCTCGCGTGCCGATCGCTCGCGGCGCGGCTTCTGCGCCTTCTCCGAACGCGCACCTTCGGTAATCTCCGCAACGGGACGCTTGCCCTTGCGCAGTTTATTCAATCGGCGAACAACCTCCTCGGCATCGGTAAAGGGCACAGTTACAAACGAATAACAATCTGCCACCTTCACGTCGCTGATATGCTTGTCGCGCAGATCGCACTCGCGTTTGAGCAGTCCGACCAACTTACGACCATCGAAACCATCCTTACGACCAATCGACAGGAACAGACGCACCGTACCGCGACGATCCACCGCAAACGAACGAATTTCGGGATACTGCTTCTCGTCAAGCTCATTCTTGAAGGCCATACGCAGCAGTGCCGCCATCGCCACCTCCGGCGTATAGTCGCCCATCAGTTCGATCGCCATATCGGTATATGTTACATAGCTATCGCTCTCGACCACCTCGGCCATTTCGTCCTTGATACGCTTACGTTTCATCGCCACAATATCCTGCGGTGAGGGCAACTCCTCGCGCTTGATATCGACCTTAATATCGCGTTTCAGATAGCCAAACTGACGAAACTCCGACGGCGAGAGGAATGTAATCGCCGTACCTGCGTTACCCGCGCGACCCGTACGGCCGATACGATGAACATAGCTCTCCGAATCCTGCGGCAGCGAGTAGTTGATTACGTGGGTAAGATTGACAATATCGATACCGCGAGCCGCAACATCCGTCGCCACAAGGATATTGGTCTGGCGAGCCTTGAACTTTCGCAGGATCTTCTCGCGCTGTGCCTGCGACACATCGCCGTGCAGGCCCTCGGCATCGTAACCACGCTCCTGCAAGCGGTTCGCAATCTCATCGACAGCAACCTTCGTGCGACAAAAGACAATGCCATAAAACTCCGCCTGAACGTCGATGATTCGCGTCAGTGCATCGAACTTATCGCTCTCACGCACCTCGAAATAGATCTGATCCGTGAGGTCGGTTGTCAGCTGCTGCGCCTCGACACGAAGCATTTGAGGCTCACGCATATACGACTGCGACAGACGCACAATTCGTTCGGGCATCGTCGCCGAGAACAACAACACGCGACGCTCCTCGTTCATCGTCGCCATAATCGCCTCGATATCCTCGATAAAGCCCATATTAAGCATCTCGTCGGCCTCGTCGAGCACCATATAGCTGATTGCCGACAGATCGAGCGAGCCACGCGAAATGTGGTCCAGAACACGTCCCGGCGTACCGACAACGACATCCACGCCACGCGACAGACGACGCAACTGCTCGCCAATCGACGCACCGCCATAAATTGCCGTTACCGACACTCGTTTTTCGTGGTTGAACGAGATCAACTCCTCGGTTACCTGCAACGCCAACTCGCGCGTAGGCACCAATATAATCGCCTGAACGCGACCCGCTTTGGGGGTCAGCAGTTGCAACAAAGGCAGTCCGAAGGCTGCCGTCTTGCCCGTACCCGTCTGCGCCTGCGCGATAAGGTCCGTACCCTCGCCAAGCAGTGCAGGGATCGTCAATCGCTGAATAGGCGACGGGCTCTCGAAGCCCTTTGCCTCGACCGCGCGCAACATCTGCTCATCAAGACCCAACTCGGCAAATGTCATTGTGGGGGCGTCAATCTCGTTTGTTTGGATAGTATTATTCTCTTGTTCCATTCTACGTAAGTTCACACAAGCAAAATAAGGGTGTCTGCAACAGACACCCTAAAAATTATCGTCGATCGCACCCATTGGGTATCGACCCGACACGCGACTCCCGAATTACAACGAGTTTACGTGGAGCTGAACGCTGCTCTTCAAGTTACCAGCCTTGTTCTTGTGGATAATGTGCATCTTTGCCAACTTATCCAACATCGAGCTTACCTTGGGCAGCAGAGCCTCTGCTGCGCTCTTCTCGTTAGTGTTACGCAGAGCCTTAACTGCGTTACGAGCGGTCTTGTGATACAGGCGGTTGTGAGCACGCTTGGTAGCGGTCTGACGAATTCTCTTTTCCGATGACTTATGGTTTGCCATAATCTGTTATAAAGTTTTTAATTCTTATTTTCAATTGTTTAGTAGCCCATAGGAGAGTCGAACTCCTCTTTCAAGAATGAAAATCTTGCGTCCTAACCGATAGACGAATGGGCCTTCCTGCTATACTTTCGACCGCAATTACGGTGATTTTTAGCGGTGCAAAGGTACGCAAAAAAGTTATACTTACAAATATTCCTCGATAAAAATATTATTTTTCCGCCTTATTTGTTCGTTTTTACCACTTTACGCATCTTCACTTTTATCTTTTCACGGCCGCGCACCGCGCCCTCTTCGGCTGTCGTTCCGCATTACTCGACACCAAAACGGCGGCGCGAAGCATCGAAACGAATTGCAATAAAGAGCAGTAGTGTGAATGCCAGCAACGACGAGCCGCCGTAGCTCATAAAGGGCAACGGAATACCCATCACAGGCATCAGACCGATTGTCATACCCACATTCACCATCAGGTGGAACAGCAAAATCGAGGCCACGCAGTAACAATAGATACGACCAAATGGCTCCTCCTGACGCTCGCCGATACGCATCAATCGCAGGATCAACGTGCAATACATCGCCAACACAACCAGACAGCCCAAGAAGCCCCACTCCTCACCTACGGTGCAGAAGATGAAGTCGGTATGGTTCTCCGGCACGAAGTTGTACTTAACCTGCGTACCCTCCAAGAAACCCTTACCAAACAGTCCGCCCGAACCGATTGCGATCTTCGACTGATTGACATTGAAGTCGATACCCTGCGGGTCATTAATAATGCCGAGGAACGAGTAGATTCGATTCTGCTGATGCTCTTTGAGCACCGAGTTAAAGAGGAAGCTGGTTGTCGGCAGGAAGATCATCGAGCCGACGAAGAGAGCCAACACGATAAATATATTGTGCAGATGGGCGCGATAGGCATACACAGCCACCGCAACAAGCGACAACGCCGTCGTTCCCAGCAGCGCATTATAGGCCGACAACGACCACCCGAACAGATAGTTCGACACCAGATAGACCACAACGCTGACAAGTGCCAACACCGCTAAATAGATCACTCTCGACCGCCACTCGCCATTCATCAACACCTCACCCACCGTGCAGGCTACGATCAACAACACGAGCATCGTCATCGGGGTCAGCACCATCGAGCCGATAAACAGCGCAGCGAGCATCAGGAACGGAATACACAGCCACTTGTTCAAACCCTCGCGGTAGAGCACAAATATAAACGAGCAGAGCACAATACCCGATCCCGTATCGTTCTGCAAGATGATAATCAACAACGGCAGTGCAATGATCGTCGCCACCCGCAACAGATCGCCCAAACGACTGATCGAAAAGGAGTAGGAGCTCATTACACGCGCCAGAGCCAATGCCGTCGCAATCTTCACCAACTCAACGGGTTGCAACGAAAAGAAGCCCAACTCGATCCACGCCTTCGCGCCATTGACCTCCTTACCGAAGAGCAACGTGCCAATCAAAATCAGCAGACCGCCGATATAGGCCGGATAGGCCAACATATGGTAATATTTATCATCGAGCAGCATCACCACCAAAGCCACTACTGCCGACAACCCGATCCACAGCACCTGCTTGATGTAGAAGTGCGAGAACGAGAAGGGATCGACTGCCGCCTCATCGTACGATGCCGAGCAGATACTCATCCAGCCGACAGCAACCAACCCCACATAGAGCAGGATCATTACCCAATCGACCGACAGCGAGAAGATCGAACGTGACGGACCATATTTATCGTTTCTTAGCATTGGGATAGTAGATTTTCATCTGTTTAACTTGGTCGATCATATGCGGGCGCGTGATCGTATCCGTGAGATACTTCTCGATCAGCAGGCTGGCAATCGGCAATGCGATCGTAGCACCGAAACCGCCATTCTCGACATAGACCGAAATGGCAATCTTCGGGTCGTCCTTCGGCGCAAAGCTCAGGAAGGTCGAGTGGTCGCGGCCGTGAGGGTTCTGTGCCGTACCCGTCTTACCGCAGATGTCAAGGCCTGCCACAGCGGCACGCGTCGAGGTACCCGCAACATTGACACCTTGCCACATACCCTCGACAATCGGCTCGAAATGTTCGGCATCGACCTTCGTATAGATCGGCTCATAGAATCGCTGTTCGAGCGAATCGACACCCTCAACCGAGCGCACGATATGGGGAATGTAGTAGTGGCCGCGATTGGCGATGATTGCCGCCAAGTTGGCCATCTGCAACGGCGTACAGCCCAACTCACCCTGACCGATCGAGAGCGAAATGATGGTCTGCGACTTCCACGAATTGCGATATACGCGGTTATAGAACTCCGACGTGGGAACAAAACCGCGTGTCTCGTTGGCAAAGTCCGAGTCGAGCGTGCGACCAAAACCGAACGAACGCACATAATCGGCCCAAACATCAAGGCCCTCCTTGACGCTTTCGTACCTCTTGTTGTCGATAATATTGCGGAAGACGTAGCAGAAATAGGCGTTACACGAGTTGGCCACCGCAGGACGCAGATCGAGCGGCGAAGGGTGCGCGTGGCACTTCATCTTGCGATTAGCCGCATAGGAGTAACCGCCATTACAGGGGTAGCTGTAACTCGGTTTGAGCACACCCTCCTGCAAGCCGATCAGACCCTGTACCAACTTAAAGGTCGAGCCCGGAGGATAGTGCGACGACACCGCGCGGTTATAGAGCGGGCGATGCGGATCGCGCAGCAACTTGTTGTAATTCAGGCGCAAATTCTTACCAACAAGCTCATTCGGGTCGTACGTAGGCGACGAAACCATCAGCAGAATCTCGCCCGTCGAAGGCTCGATAGCAACCACACTGCCCACCTTGCCCTCCATCAACTCCTCGGCCAGCTCCTGCAACTCGGCATCGATCGTGCAGACCAACGAACGGCCAGGGATAGGCAGCGAGTCGTACATACCGTCGCGGAACGACCCCTTAATCACACCGTGCGCATCGATCTCATTGACCTTCACGCCCTTCTTGCCGCGCAACACCTCTTCGTAGGCCGATTCCAGACCGCTGATGCCGATATAGTCGCCCGCACGATATTCGGGACGCTTGCGCAACTGCTCGGCATTGATCTCGCCCACGTAACCCATCAGGTTACCACCGATTCGGCGCGGATAGGAGCGAATTGTTCGATAGACCGTATAGAAACCTCTGAAATTGCACTCATCGAAACGCAACTTAACCTCCTTCGAGAGTTGGTTGGTGATCATCATCGGCACACGCGAGCGACTCTTCGCTCTGGTCAGTTGCTTGACGAGCTCCTCCTTCTCCATACCCAGCACGCGGCACATACGCATCGTATCGAAGCCCTCTTTCGGAATTTCGCGGGCGATAACCATCAAGTCATACGCCTCGCGGCTCTGCACGATGAACTCGCCATTGCGATCGCGCACCTCACCTCGCGGCGGATACTGCACCACGTGGCGCAGAGCATTGTTATCGGCCATATCCTTATAGCGGTCATCGACCAGCTGGATATAGAACAGACGACCCAATATCGTGCCGACAATCAGCAACACGATAAATTGGAGCGTTCTCATTCTCGCAAATCCATCCTCTCTCTTCTCGCTCATAATACGCGTGCAACTTGCGAATTAAAGATTTTCGAAGCAAAATAGACAATTGCCACCGTAACCGCACCACTCACCACAACGCGCAGCAGTGTCAGGTGGAAGTAGTCGAATGTCGCACACTCCATCGTGAAGTAGATCAGCGAGTGCATAACCACCGCCGCCACAACATAGCGCAGGAATCCGACCACACCCAGACGATAGACCGAAGGCACACCGCCATCCGTTACGCTATCCTTCGAGCAGGTCAGTCGCAGCAGTGCGCCGCGAAGAAAGGCTACGGGCAGCGTTGCGAGGGTATTAAGACCCGCCGCACCCGTTGCCACATCCATCACCACACCCGTCAGCAGACCCAAACCCAGCACCAAAACGGGCATCGTCTCGATCGGCAGAAGGATTATAAATGCAATGTAAATCAGCGGATTGAGATAGACGCTCAATTCGAGGTTGCTGAACAGAAAGATCTGCAACAGCACCAACACCACGAACAGCAGCGCATACTCTATAATTTGACGCATCATAGGCTTTCGAATTCTCTTAAAATCAATTGAACAGCGAGTTAGCCTCGGCCTCCAACGCTGTCAGCTCATAAATATCGAAATTTTTGATCAGCACCACATCATTCAGTCGGGTCATATCGGCCGCCAATCGCAGCTCGACCTTAAACGACGAAGTAGGCTCATCGACCTCCAAACGCTCGATGTAGCCGATCGTAATATCTTCGGGGAAGAAATGCGAGTAACCCGTCGAGACGATCGTATCACCCACCTCAACGGGGGCATACTTCGACAGCTCGTGCATCTTCACGCGATGCACATCGAAACCATCCCAATAGATCGATCCCGAATGGCCATCGCCCGCCAACTTACCGCTGGCATTGAAGTTGGTATTGAGAATCGAGATCGCCACAGCGTAACGCTCCGAGCAGCTCACCACATATCCCACCATCGCGCCATCGGGCGTAATAACGGCCATATCGGCCTCAACGCCATCGCGCTGACCCTTATTCAGAGTCAGGTAGTTATGCTGGCGATTAACCGTATTGCGCACCACGCGGGCGGTCATATAGCTAAATTTGGTCTCGACCTCTGCGCTGAGCGAGTCCAACTCATTATAGACCTCACTCTCGCGGTAACGGGCCAATTCGTTCTGCAACGTCGCCAGCTCATCAAGCAGCACGCGGTTGCGCTTACGCAGACCGAAATATTCGCCTACGCCCGAAATCGAGCCATACACGCCGCCCACGATGCTATTCGAGGTCGAAAGCAGACGCGCCTCGGCATAGCTGTTCGAGTTGGCGTAGTAGTGAATCGCCACGATCTCCATCACCACAAAGAGCAACGGCAGATAGACCTTCTTTATAAACTCAACGAGTTTTAACATCTCTCACTCTGTTTCGATTTCAACAGCTCATTTAACCCAAGACAGGCGCATATCGACTATGCACCTGCCTCTCAATTCTTTACAATTTCGCGCTCCCTAATTATCGCATCAGGAACGAGAAACGATTCACATTCTTCAACGCGATGCCCGTACCGCGTACAACTGCACGCAGAGGATCGTCAGCAACGATGAACGGGAGGTTGGTCTTTGCGTTCAGACGCTTTGCCAGACCCTTAATCAACGCACCACCACCGGTCAGGTAGATACCGTTCTTCACAACGTCGCTATACAACTCAGGCGGCATCTCTTCGAGTACCTTCATCAACGCTGCATCGAGCTTCACGAGCGACTTCTCCAAGGCGTAAGCGATCTCCTGATAGGTCAGCGTAACCGCCTGGGGCAGAGCTGTCAGCAGGTTGGGACCCGTAATCTCGAACGGTTCGGGCTCCTCGTCCAACTCCGATACTGCTGCACCGATTGCACACTTGATCTGCTCTGCGGTGCGCTCACCGATACGGATATTGTGCTGCTGGCGAACATACGACTGGATGTCCGAAGTAAATACGTCGCCTGCCACATTGATACTCTCCGAGTGAACCAGACCACCCAACGAGATACAAGCGATCTCCGAGGTACCACCACCGATGTCGATAACCATATTACCCATCGGAGCCTCAACGTCAAGGCCTGCACCGAGTGCTGCGGCCATAGGCTCGAAAATCATATATACCTCGCGGCCACCTGCACGGTCAGCCGAGTCGCGTACCGCACGAATTTCGACATTGGTCGAGCCCGAAGGGATACCGATAACCATTTTGAGCGAGGGCGAGAAGAGGTGGCCATTGGTCTTCACCTTATTGACCAGACCGCGAATCAGCATCTCGGCTGCGGTAAAATCGGCAATCACACCATCCTTCAACGGGCGGATTGTACGGATATTGGGGTTGGTACGTTCGTGCATCATCTTCGCCTGCATACCCACAGCCACAACCTTCTGGGTGCGGACATCGATCGCTACGATCGAGGGCTCATCGACTACGACTTTGCCATTGTGGATGATCAGGGTGTTGGCCGTACCGAGATCCATCGCCAACTCCTGTGTCAATGAAAAAAGTCCCATTTTTATCTCTTTTTTTCTTGTTTTCTAATTAGTTTAAGTGCCTTAAAGTGGCGCAGATTAGTGCTTGAAGTGGCGCAGGCCGGTGAACAACATCGCAACACCATTAGCATTGCAATACTCGATGCTCTCCTCGTCGCGTACCGAGCCACCGGGTTGGATCACAGCGTCGATACCCTCGTTGTGAGCGATCTCAACGCAGTCGGCAAAGGGGAAGAAGGCATCGCTTGCCATCACCGCACCATTCAAATCGAAGCCGAACGACTTCGCCTTGTCGATAGCCTGACGCAACGAATCCACACGCGAGGTCTGACCGATACCGCTTGCGTAGAGCTGCGAGCCCTTTGCCAGCACGATAGCGTTCGACTTCGAGTGCTTAACGATCTTATTGGCGAAGATCAGATCCTTCATCTGCTCCTCCGTTACGCCCTTCTCGGTCTTCTGCACAGCCTCCGTATCAACGCCTCCGACCTTCACATCGCGCTGCTGCACAGCCACACCATTCAGCACCGAACGGCAGGTCATTTCGGGTCGCTCGATAGTCTTCAAATCGAGCAGGATACGGTTTTTCTTGCTCTTCAAGATCTCCAAAGCCTCCTCCTCGAACGAGGGAGCCATCAGCACCTCACAGAAGAGCGAGTTGATCTTCTCGGCAGTAGCCACGTCGATCTTGCGGTTGCAGATCAGCACGCCACCAAATGCCGAAACGGGGTCGCAAGCCAGGGCAGCCTCGTAAGCCTCGCAGAGAGTCGCACGGGTAGCCACGCCACAAGCGTTGTTGTGCTTCAAGATTGCAAAGGTAGGCTCACCCTCCCAAAACTCGCTGATCAGACCCATTGCGGCGTCGATATCCAAAAGGTTGTTGTACGAGATATCCTTACCGTGCAACTTGGTGAACATATCCTCGATCTTGCCATAGAAAGCAGCCTCCTGATGGGGGTTCTCGCCATAGCGCAGCGACATCGCACCGTCGTTGGTCATACGCATAGCGTCGATCTTCTCCGTGCGGTTGAAGTAGTTGAAAATTGCGCTGTCGTAGTGCGAGCTGACGCTGAACGCCAGAGCAGCAAAGCGACGACGCTGCTCGATTGTGGTCGAGCACTCCTGCTCCTTCAACATTGCGAGCAACTCGCCATAGAGCACAACCGAGGGAACGATCAGCGTATCTTTGTAGTTCTTTGCCGCAGCACGAATCAACGAAATACCGCCGATGTCGATCTTCTCGATGATAGCCTGCTCCTCGGCCCCGCTTGCAACGGTCTGCTCGAAGGGGTAGAGATCGACAATAACCAAGTCGATTTCGGGGATTTTGTACTCGGCCATCTGCTCCAAGTCGCTTGCGTTATCGCGGCGAGCCAAGATGCCGCCGAATACGCTGGGGTGAAGGGTCTTAACGCGACCACCCAAAATCGAAGGATAACCCGTCAGGTCCTCAACAGCAGTAGCCTCAATACCCAGCGACTCAATAAATTTGAGTGTTCCGCCGGTCGAATATATCTTTACGCCGCCAGCAGCAAGCGTCTTAACAATTTCATCCAAACCGTCTTTATAAAAGACCGAGATCAATGCACTTTTAATCTTTTTCACGACTTTATTGTTTTTTATTTTTTTGAATATTCTATTATACCTCGCAAAGGTAGAAAAAAGTAGTCGAATTATTGCCATAGTTCGCGCAATTTTTTCTAAATTTGTAGCACATTTATTCCTAACACGTAATGAGTTTGAAATTAGATAGAAACGCTCGATGCGCCGTCGTCGGTTACGGCAGTTGGGCGACTGCCATTATAAAGATTCTCTGCGAGAACGAAAAGCGCGTCAGTTGGCTCATCACCAACCCCGCCGTAGCCGAGGGAGTGATCAATGATGAGCACAATCCGAAATATTTGAGCGATGCAGAGCTCGACGTGGCGCGTATCGACATCAGCGACGACATCAACCACGTTGTGCGTGAGGCCGATATCATCATTCTTGCAACCCCTTCGGCATTCTTGAAAAAGACGCTCGAACCTTTGCGCGAATCGCTCTCCGACAAGTTCATTATCTCGGCGATCAAGGGTATCATTCCCGACGAATATCTGACCGTAGCGGAGTATATGAACCGTTTCTACGACATTCCGTTCGGCCATATCGGCATCGTTACAGGTCCCTGCCACGCCGAAGAGGTGGCACTCGAACACCTCTCCTACCTGACCGTAGTCTGCACCGATCAGGATAATTCGGAGGTGTTGCGCGCCAAATTCTCGACAAACTATATCCGCACCGTCTCTTCGACCGACATCTACGGCATCGAATATGCAACGGTGCTGAAAAATATCTACGCCATCGCGGTCGGTATCGCCGCGGGTTTGGGCTATGGCGACAACTTTATCGCCGTGCTTTTGGCCAACTGCTCGATCGAAATGGAGCGTTTCGTAACCGAGACCTACCCCTCCGAGCGACAGACACGTGCCTCGGCCTATCTGGGCGACCTGCTGGTTACGGGCTATTCGCTCTTTTCGCGTAACCGCCGTTTCGGTATGATGATCGGTCGCGGCCACTCGGTTGCTGCGGCACAATTGCAGCTCGGAATGGTTGCCGAGGGCTATTTCGCCTCGGAGTGTATCCGCCACGTCAATAGCCGTTTCGGTGTCGAAATGCCCATTGCCGATATGGTTTATGATATTCTTTACCGCAAGGTGAAGGCTCGTACTGCTATGAAAATATTAACAACAAAACTTATATAACACGATGAACTTCATTAAATTAGACACCTCGAAAGCTGCCGTTACGGTCAGTGCCGAACTGCGTGCCGCAGCCGAGGCTTCGAACGCCCTGCTGGCAAGCGGCGAGGGCGCAGGTAACGACTTTTTGGGTTGGGTAGCACTTCCCTCGTCGATTGATGCCGAGCAACTTGCGGCAATCAAATCTTCGGCTGATAAACTTCGTTCAAAGGCCGAAGTGATCGTCTGCATCGGTATCGGTGGCTCGTACTTGGGCGCAAAGGCCGTCTTGGAGGCTATGAGCAACTCGTTCTCGTTGCTCAAACGCGACCGCAAAGATCCGATCGTTCTCTTTGCAGGTCAGAACATTAGCGAAGATTACACCTACGAACTGCTTGACGCTGTTAGCAATCGTGAGCTGGCCGTAGTCGTTATCTCGAAGTCGGGTACCACCACCGAGCCCGCTATCGCTTTCCGCATTTTGAAGGCCGAGTTGGAGCGTCGCTATGGCAAGGCCGAGGCTGCCGAGCGCATCGTTGCCGTAACCGACAAGGCTCGCGGCGCACTCAAAACGCTCGCAACACAGGAGGGTTACCAGACCTTCGTTATTCCCGACGATGTAGGTGGTCGTTTCTCGGTACTGACTCCCGTAGGTCTGTTGCCGCTGGCTGCTGCGGGCATCGACATCGAGGCTCTGGTACGCGGTGCGCAGGATATGCAGAAGGCGACCGACGAGAAGGTACCCTACGAGCAGAACATCGCAGCACAGTATGCCGCCGTGCGCAACGCACTCTATGCCGACGGCAAGAAGATCGAGATTTTGGCAAGCTATGAGCCTAAACTCCAATACATTGCCGAGTGGTGGAAGCAGCTCTACGGCGAGAGCGAGGGCAAAGAGGGCAAGGGTATCTTCCCCGCAAGCGTA